>NZ_SIXC01000008.1 GCF_004309735.1 Desulfovibrio legallii | reverse complement strand
AGAAATACAGGATTTTTCCACCAAATGGCTCTGGAGTTATAATAACGAGCGCCCCAACATGGGCATTGGCGGCATAACTCCCGCCATGAAGCTCGCACAGGTGTCTTAGGCTCTACTTGTAAGTGCTCCTAAAAATGGGAGGATTACCATTTAACCCTCGCCGTTCTCCACGTCTCACCTTAAAGATTTCTTTCAGTGGCTTTAGGGGCATTGCCAAAATCCAATCACAGTCAACAAACTGCGCATTCCCTCCTAGCCCAAGGGTTCTAAATTGAGCAAGTTTATTCATATCAACTGAACGAATTGTCATGGCATCATTATGTGCTGATCCCAACTCTATTTGTGCGGATAAGCACTCTATATCTTCTTTTTTGGTAAGTTCATCCAAGGGCTGTGTCAGGACTACAAATTTTACGGCATTAGCAGCATTTTTCCCTTTTTCAATTTTATCCAAAATAATGATATTAGTGACAACATCACTATTATTAAACCAGCGATGAGCACCAGAAGTAATAACCGTAGTTAAATTGTAGTATCTTCGAAGCAAATTAAAAAAGTCATCTCCCCAATCTGTACCAAGCCATGCATTCGTAATAATAATCCCAAGGCGTCCGCTATCTGCCAATAAAGGATATAATGAAAAAGGTAGATATGCAGCTACATCGGCGCGCTGAGTAAACCGTTCTCCATCTTTACCAAGCATGGCCGTAACAATCTCAATATCTTTACTATAAGTTTTACGACCATTCTGAGAAACAAAAGGTAAATTACTAGCAATAGCCTGAAATTTTCCTAATTTTTCTTCAAATTTTCTTCCATTAGTTGGGTTCCTTAATTCTAATACAGTATTTTCATTTAAGCTAAAAGCATTTTTATTAAAGATGCGTAGAGGAATGTGCATTAACTTTGGATTTGCGAGCGAAAAAGTTGAAATTTGAACGGCCTGAGGATCAAAATCGCCAGCAAAAACAGATGCTGCAGTAACATCAGGGCTAACGTTATTTGAAATTTTTTGTTCAATGGCTGCGCGTGCAATAGTTCCACTTCCGCAGCATGGATCTAAAATCCTATCATTAACAATATCATGCACACAAAGATTGATCAGAAGAGCTGCGAGTGTAGGCGGAGTTGGATATTGGCCTCTAATTTTTCTTACGGCAACTTCCGCATTAGCTTCTAGCACCCGTGAAAGTTGAGCCTGATCAATTGAGCCAAGACGAAGGTCTGAAAGCAGGTGATTAAATTGTTTCAATTCCCCCCATACACGTTCGGGGATAAATTTAAGTCCGATACTATCAGAAAAAATTGTCCAAAAATTACATTCTTCTGATATATTATGAAGAATGGTTAAGGCTTCCCATGGCGAAATATCCTCTGTAAGTTCTGCAATCCTTCGCGCCCTTACATCTCTTTCTCGAAGAATGTGCGCAAATAAAATTTTCCCTATCCAATTTGAAATTACTGCTCTGGCCAAAATGGCCCATTTTGATTGCTTTTTGACAAGATACTCAGAGTTATACCTGTCCCACCAAAGAATAACTTCTGCTCGAAATATTCTATCTTGACGAGCAGAAACTTCCAATTCTTCAGCAACAAGAGCCGTATTTGATAATATCAGAGATGTTACGCCGCCACTTCGATATGCATCAATAAATTGGCGTCCTTCAAGTTCACCGCGATCAAAAATGTCATTCAAATAACTAAAAATTTTCTCTGCTAGAAATTCCCATCTATGCCGATTTTGTAAAACACCTTCTCGCGTAGCAATGTCATCCAACTCATTCCACTGCTTATGAATAACAAATTCGCTTGATGCGGCATCGCGGATATATAGATGGGCATGTGTCACATTCCAAAGGAGAAAGCTATCTAAGCCAAGAGCTTTTGCTTTTGTTTCTGCATTTTGTCGGAACTCAATATCGCCAATGCTTGTGTCAGGCATCTTGAGCTCCCAGCCTTGCAAAATCCTGGCTGAAGCTCTGTCACCAAAAAGGAGCACATCTGGAAATAAGCTACCACCTTCGAGCCTAATCGTTTGCTCTCCTCCGGCATCTTTGATTGCCCTATTTACTTGTGCAGACAGCTTTTTAAGGCAACCAATTAGATCGATTGCCCATGAACGCTCGTTATATCCAACTCCTCTGTTCATACAGCCCGCCTTTCGCTATCAAGGATTACAGCATCCACGTCCACCATGCCTCGCCTGTTCGGTTGTCCCGCACGGGCAGCAGGTTGAAGTGCTGAAAATAGAGGAGGAAGTGGTTGCCTTGCTTTAAATAAATTTTTTACTTCAAGTAATCTATTTTTTGCAACCTGTATATAATCAATTCGCTCTTCCTTAAAAAGGTGTACCTCTTCATTCTTTTCAATTCCAATAAATTTGCGTCCTTCTAGAGCAGCAGCCACCAAGAAGCTTCCACTTCCAAAGGCATTATCTAGTACAACATCGCCTTCGCCTGTAAACATGCGGATGAGGTATCGACCTAAAGCAACAGGTTTTTGAGTTGGATGCCAAACTCTACCGCCTGATTCACTCTCAGCGGTTTTACAGTAAAGAGTGTCAGTCGGATAACGTTCTCCATCACTCTTAACATGTACAGGCTTAAAATCGCCGTAACTCCCAGTGTACTGTGCTTTGCGCGTCCCTTTGTCATAAGGCTCGCCCTTAGACATCACTGGTCGATAGTTCGGCTGGCTACCATAAAAAATACAAATATCTTCATGCTGTCGGAGAGGTTGCTTTCGAGCATTCAAGAAGTTTGTGGACTTGCTTTTTACCCAAACAAATTTATATCGAAACCAGGATTCATTGCTAATAATTAAACGTGCCGTAAATATCCCCTGTGATGTTAAAGCAATAACACCTTTTGGCTTTATTATTCTTTTGTATTGCTTCCACAGTTCATCAAGCTGTATTACACTGTCCCATTTATTCTGCGTTGTTCCATATGGCAAATCACAAAGGATCATATCAACAGAGGCATCATCTAAACGAGACATCGCTGTCATGCAGTCTTCTTCAAAAATTTGTCCGCCGAGGTATTTCATGATTTGATTTGCCTTCCTGCAAGCAATGTATGATTAGATTTTGTTGGCTGGCAAGAATTGTCCCCATATTGCAAATTGATATAATCGCAAATTGCTCGACGTCCTAACCATGCTAAAGAACGTTCTGTGTTTTCAGATATTCGTTGCAAGGCTTCATATTCATCAATGTCAAGATTTATTGTAATTCTAAATTTTGTTGCCATCCTAAGCCTCCGCGCTAATTTGCATCACAGTGCATCGCTTTGCTGCAAATTTCAACCCTGCCTTCCCGACAGAGTCTTCTTCCTCCCCCAACGAAACATGTCTTCCCTACGGCAACGCCCTTATCAGAGATTGAACAGCCATATTTGTAGGGCGTGTTTCATTTGCACAGTGGAAATGGTTTTGACCTTACCCCATTGCGTATCCCACTTGTAAGTTAGTGGTTCCTGTTGGGTTATGGGTTCTGTTCTGTCGGCAAAATTCTTCTGGCGTCAGCCAGCCCAAGGAGCTGTGTGGCCGCCGCTGGTTATAGTCCTGTCTCCAGGCTTCAACTGTTTGACGGGCATCATGTACGGATGAAAACACATACTGATTCAAGCATTCATCACGGAATTTCCCGTTGAAGCTTTCAATATGCCCGTTATCCGTGGGTTTCCCCGGACGAGTAAACTCTATCTCCACGCCATGCTCAAATGCCCAGGCATCCAGTGCCTTACCACTAAATTCCGGGCCATTATCAACTTTTATCCGCTGTGGCTTTCTCCCTTGAAGGCGTAATCTTTCCAACTATGGGGAGGCAGAGAAGATGAGAACGGCGGAAAAGGCGCATCGAGCAAGACGGAAGCGCTACGAAAGCGCTACGGATACAGGACTGGTGCGGGAAAGCGGGGTGTCAAGGCTTTGAAAAAAAGCTGGAAGCGTCGATTTTTGTAGTTGAGAATTTTGGGGCCGTTTGGGCCCTTTTTTTTCAGCAAAGGTGAGAACTTTTTTTACTCAACTAAATAGGTTGTGGGGTAAAACCGTCAGGAAAATTACTAACAGTAGGATTGTCCATTCCGCGCGCCAATTCTGCCCACATTTCACGGCATAAGCCGCGTAGCTCTATAAAATGCGCAGCTCGCAACGTATGAAGGAATGGCATACAAGCGCCAGCCGCTACAAATTTACGCTCCTTTTGCAGCATTCTTATTATGTCGGCAAATTCTGTGCAGTATGCAGGTTTTTCCGCTTCTATTTCAAATGGACTTAGAAGGTCTATTCCACGCAAAAGGAAAAAGCCTTGAGTTTTCCAACATGAATACACGAGAAACGCTATTTCATCAGAGTTCATCACTTTTAAATTTTCAATAAATTGCAGCAATTCCTTTCTGTATCTGTTTATTGAAAAATTGTTAAGCATGTTGCGTAAAAATCCCATTGAAGTGATACCTCCTTTTTGTTTATCCGCTGCAAAGAGAAAGTATATAACGACAACTGATTTACTTCAGAAGAGTGAACGTCAGCGATACTCGCGCCCGCTCCAGACAACCTTGCCTATTACGCGGAAAAATTCCGCCATGTCACCGCGCATATCAAGTTCAATAGGGGGATATGCAGCCTCGTTAACGCTCTTTAAAATCACCTTACCCGGCTGTTTGTCTATCCGCTTGAGGTAAATAGAATCATCGAAACCGACAGCAAAAATCCGGCCAGGGATAATATCCAGCTTGCTTTGGTCCAGTAGCACCACATCGCCATCTAGTATCTCTGGCTGCATGCTATCGCCCGCAACGCGCATTAACACCATGGCATCCGGGTTCCCCTTACGCAGCAAGAAATCCAGACGAAAGGCATAGCTCCGTTCGTGGTTACCACTTACTTCTAAGCTGCCATTGCCCGCCGATAAACGAGCCTCCGCCATCGGAACTAGTCTCAGTTCAACGTCGCATTCTGGCGTTATAATTTTGCATTTTGGCGTTATGCTGTTTCCATGCTTACCGCCAAAAAAAAGCCAGTCTGCACTGACACCAAAATCTTCAGCTACCTTTTCTATCCATCCTGTGGGTATTTGTTGCCGCTTTTTTGCGGCCCCGACCGAAGATGGATGGATGCCGAGAATCCTTGCTAAATCCGAATCATTTGCGGCTTTAGCTGCCTCTAGTATGCGCGCAAAACGCGCGTCAAACGATTTCGCATTTTCCATGTCAAACTCCGAAGCGAAACTCCGAAATTAAGTTCGCTTGAATTGACAAGAAGTTTAAATAGTTATGCTAAAATCATATTTTTTAAAGATCGAAATTGCATTTTAGCTTGATTGTCTTCTGATTTTAGCCTATTTTCTTCTTGCGGGCGGTTAATTTCTACACGCAAAACGAAACTAACAGCCCGCCGCGTTAAGGGTCAACGTCCAGGCCAAACCAAATTTTGGACGAGCGGAGGAAGGGATGAAGACATCGTGCAGAAAAGGTCTTGCCAAGTGCCAAGTGCAGCTCTTGGAATCCCTCAATTTGATGAAGGTCTGCATCAGCGAATCGTATGCGGCTCTTGAGAATATGTCCCCTCTGGTACGGGGGGCGGCCAAGGGGGAAGAGCTGGAAGAAAAGCTGAACTGCTTAGTGGATAGCAGGATTGCCCTTGAAGAATCCGTGTCCAACCTCTCCAAAGCTATTGGGTAACGCCCATGCGCCAACTTTCCCTCATAGACGATATTGCCCAACTTGCCGGAGCATTGCCCGCCATCAAGGCGGCAATGCGCGGTATTGCTGGCGCGCCCGAGGGGGAGGGACGCAAGGCACTGCCGGACAAGTTGAACGCGATAGCGCGGGCCAGCGGCATCAAACTGACGGGTGGAAACGCCCACGGCATCAGCGAAGAGATGCTGCACAAGATTTTATCCCCTTCGGACGATTCCCGTCCGCCCTCCGTGCTGATGCTGCTGGCCTACTACAAGGCCACCAACAACCCGGCCCATCTGCGCGCCATGTTGCGCGCTGTCGGTCTGGACATCATGACCACGGAAGACCGCCTGTACGCGGAGATAGGCCGCCACTCCGTAACCGCAAAGAAGAAAAACGCGGAAGCTCAAAAAGCCCGGCGTCTGATGAAAGAACTGGAGGAAGAACTATGAGCCGAGCAACGGCACAACAGCGCCTTGAGTTGGGCGCTAAACGATACAAGTACCGCTGGCGTTTGCGGGAAGTGATGGACGCGAACGCGGTGCCGTCCATGGCGGCCCTTGGCCGCATGCTGGGAGTTTCTGGGGTTGCGGTTGCCCGCACGGTGAACGGTGAAATCCATAGTCCCAAAGTGCTTGACTGGTTTCGTCAGCACGGAGTTTCGGAAAACCAGCTTTGCGACCCCCGACGGCTCGCTCAATAAATCGAGAAGATGCTGATGGCTACCGAAACATACTCCACTCAAGCAATCGCTGCGCTGCTGGCAGTTACGGATCGAGCAATACAGATCCGCGCCAAACGCGAAAGCTGGCAATCTCTGCCCCGCGCGGGACGCGGCGGTGGCAAGCTGTGGATTGTGTCGTCCATGCCCGCCGAGACGGTGCAGGCCATCCGCGCGGCGCTGGCCACGCAGGCGGCGCTTGCGTGCGCGGAAGCGCCCCTGCCTGCCGCCAACCCGGCCGCCAGACCGGCGGCCCTTGCCGCCGTGCCGGACAAAAAACTGGACATGGCCCGCGCGCGGCATCGCATCGTGCTTGAGTGGCGCGCGTGCATGGAGCGCGCAAAGGCCGAAGGCGGTTCGGCCCGCGAAGCCTCAAAGGCCGTTGTGGTTGCCTACAACGCGGGCCTGCTGCTGCCCGCATGGGTACACGAAGCCGTACCCGTTGTGTCCGAAAAGACCCTCTACCGCTGGGAAAAATCCGTGCGCGACGGGGACGGCTTTGCCGCGCTGGCCGACAGGCGCGGCGCATGGACGCGGGGCGGGGCCAAGGGCGCGGGCCAACTGGGCGAAGCGGCGGAAACGCTGTTTCTCAAGGCCTATCTGCACGACCGCAAGCCCAGCGTGCATCTGGCCTGGATGGCCACGGGCGCGGCCCTTGAAAAGCAGGGGCTGCCCGCCCCCTCTTACAGTTCCGTCATGCGGTTTTTCAAGCGCTACGACAGCCTGCACCACGACGTGGTCGTCTGGATGCGCGAAGGGAACAAAGCGACCACGGACAACGCGCTGCCCTACATGACGCGCGACAGCCGCATTCTGGAGCCGGGCGACGTGCTGGTGGCGGACGGCCACAAGATGAATTTCACGGTCATCAATCCGGATACGGGCAAGCCCTGCCGCATGACGCTGGTGGGCTGGCTGGACTGGGCCAGCGGCATGTTTCTTTCCTTCGAAATCATGGTCAGCGAAAACACGCAGGCCATCGCCTCTTCTCTGCACCGGGCGATTCTCAAGCTCGGGAAGCGGCCGCGCGCCGTGTACATCGACAACGGGCAGGCCTTCAAAAACAAGTTTTTCGAGAACAAAGACGCGGACGTGGAAGAGTTTGACGGCCTGTACCTGCGCCTGGGCATCCATGTGCAGCACTCCGCGCCCTATCAGGCGCGCACCAAGGTGATTGAACGCTGGTGGGGCGATTTTGACCGGCAGGCCGCCGTGCTCATGGATTCGTACGTCGGGCGAGACATCGCCGACAAGCCCGCGCATCTGCGGCGCAACGAAACATGGCTGGCCCGGCAGCAAAGCGGCTATGTGCCCACGGTGGCCGATGTGCAGCGCCTGGTCATGGAATACGCCCGGTGGAAGGCCCAGCAGCCGCACCCGACACGCCCCGGCTCCACCCCCTGGGATGTCTTTGACGCCGGGCGCGGGCCGGGCTTCAGCGAAGAGGAAAAGACCGACCTGGCACGGCAGTTCCTGTACCGGCGCGAGGTCACGCCATCGCGCTGCCGGGTGCGCATGCTGGGGCTGGAATACGAGTCTGACGCGCTCTACGGCGTCAACAAACCGCTGACGGCCTACTACAGCTATGCGGACATGCGGGAAATCTACCTTTACGACGGCCAGCGGTTTCTGGGCACGGCGCGCCCGGTGGCAACGGTCAATCCCCTGGCCGTCGTGCTGGGCGACGACGCGGACATGCGGCGGATTTCCGAGGCCAACAAAAAGGCCGCCAGGCTGCGCAAGCAGACCCGTGATCTGGCCGAACGCATCTCGGGGGCGGCGGGCGAAACCCTGCTGGAACTGCCCTACATGCGGGGAGTGGCCCAACGCCGCCAGCCGGTAGTGGTTCAGGGCACGGGCCATGCCAACGGCCGCGATCGGATCGGGCCTGCGTCCACCCCCCAGGTCAGCGAGGCGGAGCGCCGCGCCATCGACGGAGCCGTGCAGGCGGCGCTTGAACGGCGCAAGGCGTCAGCCGCCCCCGTTTACACGCTGCCCGCCTATTTTTCCAGTGAACTTGAGAAATACGATGTCCTTTTCCGCCTGCGTCATGAGGACGGGATGGACCTGAATGCGGCGGATGCCGCCTTCATGGCCAGCTATGAGGCAGGCAGGGAATACCAGACCACCACGGGACGCCGCTACGAACAATTGCTGCGCCTGTATGACACCCCTTCAAAGGAGCAAGCGGGATGAAAACGGTATTCATAGAAACAAGCAATGTGCAACAATTGAGGAAGGTTGTTGCCAACGCTCGCGACGTGGAGCGGGGACGCCCCGGCATGGTTGCCGTGTGGGGCGAAGCCGGGTGCGGCAAAACCGAGGCCGCCCGCGCGCTGTACGCGGAAGCGGGCTACTACCTGCGCGCCCTGGAAGGCGTGACGCAGCACGGGTTTTTGCAGGATCTGTGCTTTGAGGTCAAGGCCTGCCGCCCCTACGGCGCGCACCGCTGCAAGATGGAACTCGTCCACGCTCTGGAAAATTCGAGGGAACCCATTTTTGTGGATGAAGCCGACCGCCTGGACGTGCGGCGTATTGAAGACTTGCGCGACATCTACGACCTCACGGGCTGCCCGGTCATTTTGCTGGGCGAGCAGGGCCTGCCCTCGCGCCTTGAAGCGCGCAGCCGCATCATTGACCGCATCCCCGATGAATTCCGCATTTCCTTTCAGAAAATTACGCTGCCGGACGTGGCCCTGTACGCCATGGAAGCGGCGGACCTGCGCCTGTCAACCGAAGCCTGCGCCTTGGTGCATGCCCAGACCAAGGGCAATTTCCGCCGGGTACACAATGCCGTGCTGTCGCTGGAATCGGCGGCGCGGGCCGTGGGCAGCGGGGAGGTCAGCGGCGATATGGCGCGGGCGACCCTGCAACAGCACAAAAAGGGCAAGTGGGGGCTGGCATGAGCAGCGAAAGCATGGCGCAACTGCGCACCGCGCTGAAGGCCTTTGGCGCAGCGCCGGTCACGGTGCCGCAACTGGCGGGCATATTCGGCCTGACGAACGAAAGCCAGAAGCAGGTGTTGCGCGGCCGCCTGGAGCAACTGATCAAGCAGGCGGAGGTGGAGAAGACAGGCCGGGGCGAATTTCGCTGGATCGGGGCAGCGCCGCGCCGCCAGGGTGAAACATACCGCCGCCTGTGGCGGATCATCCGCACGCAGCCGCCGAGCTGGAGCCGTGCCGACGTTGCCCGGCTGGCCAGAACGGACCGAAGCATGGCGGACAGGTATGTGCCCTGGCTGGAAGAAGAGGGCTTTGTGGTCCGCTGCGGGCGCAAGGGCAACACGCTGCTGTACCGCACCACCTCGCAGGCCAGGGAGCAGCGGGAAACGCCCTGGCCGCCGCGCGACCTGCCGGACCCCTATGAGCAGGAAAAGGCCGCGGCGGCTGGGCTGATCACCTGCATGCTGACGCAAAACCCGGACCAGCCCGCCGTGCGGGAGCGCATACGCGCCCACCTGGGCGTGCTGTGGACGCGGTTTGAGGATGAAGACAGCACCGCAAATACAAAAATGGAGGAATAAGACCATGATGCACGAAAAAGCCATGTCCATTCACACCGCCCTGGGCGAGATGCTGCCCCGCGTAAGCGCTGACGACGCGGAGAAACTGCGCATCTGCCGCCGGAACCTCGCGGCTTTGGCCGATCTGGCGCAACAGCTGGAAACGTCGCTGCCCTCGCCGTTGAGCGTGGAAGCCTTCAGCCGTGACGCGGCGGACTGCGTCCAGATGGGGAGGAGCCTGTAGTGGCCCGCCTCAAACCGAATCCGCACATTGTTGTCGACCGCGCCCAGGCCGAGGGCGCGCTGGCGGAAATGGCCGCGCTGGATCGCAAAATCGCCGCGGCGGAAGCGGACATGCAGGAAGCCATTGACAACGCCAAGGCTTTGGCCGCCCAGGCCTGCGCCCCCCTGGCGGCCCGGCGCAAGGAACTGGCCGACGCCGTGGCGGTGTATGCCAAGCTGAACAGGGCGGAACTGTTCCGAACCGCCAAAAGCCTGGACATGGGCTTTGGCATGATTGGCTTCCGCTGCAGCACAAAGGTGGTGCAGATCAACGGCGTAACCCCGGAAATGACGCTGGAGCGCCTGCGTCAGTACAATCTGACAGACGGCATCAGAACGAAGGAGGAAATCAACAAGGAAGCGGCTCTGGGATGGCCGGACGAACGGCTGGAACTTGTGGGGCTGCGGCGTCGCACTGCGGACGCGTTCTTTATCGAAATCAAGAAGGACTCCGTGCCGGACGGCGGCAGCAGTGGCGCGGCAGCATTGGAGCGGGCGTCATGAAAGACGAAAAGAGTTCTGACCTTACCGTGGTGCAAGGGCCCTCTGTAGCGGAAGCGCAAAAACGCGCCTTGAACAAACTGCATGAAATGCTGGGGGATGACTCCAACCACGGCTTTATTCTGACAGTTACAGTCAAGGACGCAGACAGTATGTTGCACTCCAGTAATCAGGCCTACGGAAGAATCTCCAGGGAAGAAATAGAATTTGCCTGCCAAAGAATGCTGAAACACGTCAAAGAACTCAGGGAACAGACGGCAAAGGACGCCGCCTGCAGTAAAGCGCACGAACACGCAGAACAAGGCGCAACAGTTCATTAATCTAACATTACGGAGCGACATCATGACCAAGGCCGAACTTGTGAAACTGTATGCGGAAGCCACGCAACTGCCGGTGGGAGACGCCGGGGAATGCCTGGAGCGGCTGGGCGACATCGTGGCCGCGGAACTTCTGGGCGGCGGTTCCGTGCCCCTGCCCGGCGTGGGCAAACTGGTGATAAAGGCACGCGCCGCCCGCACGGGGCGCAACCCCCGCACCGGTGAGCCGGTGGACATCCCGGCCCGGCAGGCGCTGGGCGTGAGCCTGAGCAAGGATTTTTAAGGAATCGCTCAACTAGGGGGAACCCATGCCGATTGTACGCACACAGCAGGAAATAGATCGCGTGCTGAACTGGGCTGCCGAGGGCATAGATAACGGCACAAAGTTCGCGGGAATGACTTACGAACAAGGGATCACGGACATGCACATGTGGCTCACGGGCGAGACCAACGTCGCCCCGGACTCTGAAGATTAATGCGAAACCGCCCTGCGGGGCGGTCGCCGGGGCGTGGCGGCTCCGGCCTGACGAGCAGCCAACGGGAGAAGACGATGGAATACAGTAAGACTATGGCGGGTATGGTTATGCGCGGGACGGCCCTGCGCTTCCTTGAACTCCCAATGGCACGACGTTTTGTCATGTTTTGCCTTGGCCAGCACGCCCTGGGCGGCATGGACTCCTACTCCTGGCCCGTATGCCGTGCTTATGAAGCTGAAAGGTTGGATTTGCGCATGCGCTGGAATGCTGGGGGCAGGCTGCTTGAGCATGAGAGCATGTGAAGAAGGGCATAGACAATATCTGCCCCGCATGGGGCGGTCGTCATGGTGCAACAAACCGAGGAGCGAACCATGAAAACATCGAAAACCTCTCCCATGCGTCTTGGGCTGTACCGCAAGATAGAGATAGCCCGCAAGCAGCTGCCCGGTCTTGACGATGACGGCGTGTGGCGCGAGCGGCTGCGCAGCTCGTTCGGCGTGGACAGCCGCAAGGATCTGAATATGCATCAGCTGGCCACGCTGGTGCAGGATCTGGCCCGGGACGGCGCGCGCTTCACCGCCGGGAAGAAAAGCCGCAATCCCGGCGTCAAGTCGTTGAGCCGCGAAGACTGGGTTGAAGTGCCGACCAACAGCCCCTTTGCGGCGGAAAAACGCATGATCGCCGCCCTGTGGCGCAAACTTGGGTATTCCATGAACAGCCTGGACACCCGCTGCAAGCGGGCATTCGGCTGCGCGCGCTTTGTGTGGATGGCCGACGGGGCGCAGATATCCCGGCTGATCGTCGACCTGCAAAAGCGCGTAAAAGCGGCTGGTCTGGAGTAGCGCCATGTATGTATCGGCGGCTGAATTAAACCAGGTTCTGGGCGACTTTTCCGCCCGGGCCCTGCTGGACAAGTATGGCGGCGCGCGCGTGTATGTTCCGGAGCGCCCCTACACGGGGCATGAACTGGAAAAACTGTTGGGCATGCACGCGCTGGCGGCGCTGTGCGGGGAATATGGCGGCATGAAGATTGACCTGCCGCGCGACGCCCCCGTGCAGGTGAAAAAGAAAAACATCATAGCCCTGCTGCAGCAGGGCGAAAGCCTGTGCAAGATCGCCATGACCCTTGGAGTGACGCGGCGCTATGTGCAGGTGGTCAAGGCCTCCATGCGGCCGCAAAAAACGCGGCAGTTGAAACTGTTCTGAAAAACGGTATACACAGAATACGCCCCCCCATCCGCGGGGGCGTCACGCACCGCCCCCGCGCGCCCGGCCTTCGTATGGCATCACAGCTGTACGGAGGCTTTGTCATGTCCAACATTCTTGCCGACTTCGCCACGGCCCATGCGTTCACCGCCCAATGGGAAGGCGGCCTTACCAACCACCCCGCCGACCCGGGCGGCCTGACCAACTACGGCGTCAGCCTGCGCTGGCTGAAAGACCTTGGGATCGTATGCGGCGACATCGACCACGACGGCGACATCGACGCCGACGACGTGCGCGCCCTGACCCCGGAAACGGCGGCGGACTTGTTCCGCCGGAAGTTCTGGGACGTGTATCGCCTGGGCGAACTGCCGCAGATCATGGCCGACGTCGTGTACGACTGCATGGTGAATACCGGCCCGGCCCAGACGGCGCGCATTGCGCAGCGGGCCTTCAACGCCGAGTGCCTGCCCGGCCCCGCGCCGTTGCGGGTAGACGGCGTGTTTGGCTCGGCCACGCGGGAAGCGTTGCGGCTGGGCGTGGGCAAGCCCCTGGCGCTGGGCCTGATCATGGAACGCGAACGGTTTTACCGAAATCTGGTTTACAGCAAGCCGAGCTTCCAGCCGTTCCTGAAGGGCTGGCTGAACCGCTGCACGGCTTTGCGGCGGTTTGTTGGGGTGTTGTCGTGAGCGGGCCGGGGGAGTTTTTGCGCGACGATGTGGGGGCGCTGTCCTGCATGCGGCTGGCGGTAGCCGTGGTTGTGGTGGCCGTGGTGGGCGTATGGGTGGCGGGCAATGTGCGCTCCGGCAGCTACGTTCCCCTGGGTCAGCACGAAGCCGAAGTGCTCATGGCCGCCCTGGGCGGCAAGGCGCTTCAGGGCTTTTTCGAATACGGGAGGCGGGACTGATGAACAAGGGCGCGCTTATCGCCATGGTGGCCATAGCCCTTTTTGTGGGGGGGGTGGCACTTAAAATCAGAGACATGCGTTCGGAAAACGCCGCCCTTACCTCACGACTGGGCGTGGCGGAGCTGCAGCGCGATGTGGCCACGGGCGATGCCCGCGCGTGGAAAAAAGCCGCGGAACAAGCGCAGGCGGGCAACGCCGGGCTGCGCCTGGAAGCGGACGCCTGCCTTGCCCGCGAGGCCGAAGGCACGGCCATGGCCGAAAAATGGGCGCAGATACTTAACGGGGCGCAAGCCTGCCCCATGACCGAAAGCGAGAAAACAGATGTTCCCGACGCGAAAACGCGCGACGCGCTTGCCGCCGACCTGGACCGCCCCCTGTAGCAATACCGCCGCCATTGGCGGCGTGGGGCTGGTCATGTTCCTTCTGGTCGGCGGCTGCGCCGGGTCCGCTCCGTCCCCCTCTCAGGAGCGGACCCCGGCGCCCATCATCCTGCATGTGGAGAAATGCCCGCTCCCGGCCGTGCCGCGGCTGCCGCCCCTCAAGGGCGTGTTTCTGGAAAGCGGCAAGGGCTACACCGTACTCAAATACCGCGACGAACTGATGCGGCGCTACATCAAGGGGCTGCAAGCGGCCCTGGACTGCTACGAAAAACAGCTGGAGAAAAACCCGGATGATTAATCCCGAAGAACTGGACGCCCTGGTGCGCGCCGTGCAGACCATCGCATCCGTGCTGGCGGGGCTGGGGCTTCCCGGCCTGATAGCCCTGGCCCTGGCCGGGCCAGCCTGCGTGCTGATCACCGTGCTGCTGCTGACGCACCGGCAGGCGCTGGCGACGGAGCTTGCGCAGGAACGCGCCAATGCCGCATCCGAAGCGGCGCTGGAAGCCTACCGCAAGGACACGCAGGGGATGCTGCGCGACATCGGGGCAAAGCACCTTGAAGTCAAGGGGTTCTACGAGCGGAACGTGGATCTTGTGAAGAACTACGAACGGATGACGGACAGCCTGCAGGCATTGGTCACCAACAATACCCGCGCCCTGGAGCGACTGATCACCATCATAGAAACGGAGCGGCGGCGTCATGAGTGAACGTCATGCAAAAATCGGCGAGCGCGAGGACTACCGCGTGCGCCTGAAATGTGTGGAAACCGAGATATGCGCCCTGCGGGACAGCCTGCGGGCGGCCCTGCCGCTGACGGCGGACGCCTGGGAACTGGCCGGTGACCATGTGGTCACGCTGGCGATCACCCTGAACGAGCGGCTTGCGGAATTGAAGGGCCTGGCCCGCAAGGTGGATATATTGACGCGGGATCTGGAAGGCTGACGCCATGGGCCGCGAGCACGAACCGGGCACGGTCTGGGAAGCGCAGGATCTGTACTGCATTGACCGGTTGAGTTTTGACGCCGTCGCGAAAAAAACCGGCGTGGCCGCCTCGACCCTCAAGCGCTGGGCCGACCGCATGGACTGGCGCGGCAAGCGCGAGCGCATTGCCGAGACAGAAAGCGCGCTGCGGGTGGACCGTGTGCTGGCGCGGTCGCAGGTGCTCAAAAAACTGCTGGAAACCGGCGAATCGCAGGATGCCTATGCCGTCGCCGCGCTGGAACGCCTGGCGCTGCTGCAGGAAGAAAACGAGCTGCGGCGAGCGGAACGCGAGAAGGATCGCCGCCTGCGCAAAGCGGAAAAGGAACGGGAATGGAAGGAGCGCCGGGCGCTGGCCGAACTGCGGCTTTCCGGCGCGCGGCAGAACGCTGGTGTGACCTCCCCGGCAGTGAAGCCCCAAGACCTGCCTCGCAACGATGAAGAGCGCGCGGCGCTGCTGGAAGACGTGATCAACCGGCGGCTTTCGGATCTGCTGTCCTGCCCGCCCGAAAACATTCTGCGGCTGATGAAAGACCTGAACGAATCGCGCCGCCTGCTGACGGAACTGCGCGGCGGAGAAAACGCCGACAACGGCGCGGTGACGGTGGCCTGGAGCGACGGGCAATGAACGGACGCATAATCATCCCGTACCATCCCCGCCCCCTGCAGCAGGCCGTGCACGACGGGCGCAAACGCATGACCGTGCTGCTGACGCACCGGCGTTTCGGTAAAACGGTGTGCATGGTCAACGACCTCATACGGTCGGCGGTGCTGCGCGGCAACACGCTCCGCGCCTGGCGCGGCGGCTACCTGGCCCCGTTTCTCAAGCAGGCCAAGGACGTGGCCTGGGACTTTTTGAAATACTACGCCGGGGTGTTGCCGGGCGTGCGCTTCAACGAAACGGAGCTGCGCGCGGACTTCAGCAACGGGGCGCGCATCCGGCTGTATGGAGCGGACAACGCCGACGCCCTGCGCGGCCAGTACCTCGATGATGTGGTGCTGGACGAGGCGGCCAACATCAGCCGCAGCGTGTGGACGCTGAACATCCGGCCCATGCTGGCGGACAGGCAGGGGCGCTATGCGTTCACCGGCACGCCGCAGGGCATGAACAACCTGTTGTACGACGTGTACGAAGAGGCGCTGGAGCTTTCGCAGGCCGAACCGGAACAGTGCGCGCTGTTTGTGTACCCGGCGTCGAAAACCGGCTATGTGCCGCCGGAAGAGCTGGAAAAGGCGCGTGCCTCCATGGGCGATGCGGAATACCTGCAGGAATTCGAGTGTTCCTTTGCCGCCGCCGTGCGCGGGGCCTACTGGGCGCGGGAAATCGACGCCCTGGAACAGCTGGGCCGCGTGACCTCCGTTCCGATCGCGGCGCAGTTGCCCGTCAACACGGCCTGGGATCTGGGCATGGACGACGCCACGGCCATCTGGTTTTTTCAGGTGGAACCCTCCGGCACATGGCGGATTGTGGATTTTTACGAGGCCTCGGGCGAGGGGTTGGAACATTACGCGCGGATGCTGCGGGAAAAGGGCTACGCCTACGGGCGGCATATCGGCCCGCACGATATCATGGTGCGTGAGCTGGGCACGGGCAAGAGCCGGTACGAGACCGCGCGGGACATGGGAATACGCTTTGCCGTTTGCCGGAACCTGCCCGTCATTGACGGCGTGGACGCGGTGCGTCGGCAATTGCCGCGCTGCGTGTTCGATGCCGGACGTTGCGCGCCGGGAATCAAGGCCCTGCGCCAGTACCGCAAAAGCTTCAATGCACGGCTGGATGTGTTCGGCAGGCCCGTGCACGACTGGACCAGCCACGCGGCCGACGCCTTTCGCTATGCGGTGGTGGGCATGATGCCGGAGCGGCAGGAGCCGCGCCAGGAAAGGACGGGAGTTCTTTCGCGCGGATAAGCGATTTTTTTTGCAGCGAAAATGAGACTTTTCACGGAGGTAAAAGACATGGGCGGAGTTGCACAGGCGGTAAGTTCGCTGTTCGGCGGCGGGGGCAAGGTTGAAACCCCGGCCATGCCCGAAGTGCCGGACTATGAAGCCGAACGAAAGGCCAAGGAAACGGCCGCGCGGCAAAAACGCGCGGCGCTGGCGGACAAGGGCATGGCCGGAACCATTCTGGGCGGCAGCGAGGGCGACGAAAGCGGCCTGAAGAAAAAGAAGCTGCTGGGGGAATAGGATGCGCGGCGGACGAAACGATATCCCGCCGGATCAGCTGGGCGACGCCAGCCCGACGGCAGAGGAAAGGCGCGGGCCGCTGCCCGCTCCCCTGCTGACCTGGTGCAACGCCCTGTGGGACAGCCGCACTGCCGTGAACGCGCAGCTTGACGAAATTGCGCGTTACGCCGCGCCGGATCGCGCCGGGTTCGGCGGCATGGGGCCTTCGCCCGGCGACGACGGACGGCAGAAAATATGGGATTCCACGCCGGAAGACGCTGCGCTGACCCTGGCCGCGGCCCTGCACGGCATGCTGACCAACCCGGCCACGGAGTGGCTGAGCCTTGAGCTGGATGGCGATGCCGACCGGGATGACGCGGAAATTTCCGCCTTCATGGAATCGGCGCAAGCGGCGGTAACGGCGGCGCTTGCCTCGCACGAGGGGGGCTTTCATCAGGAAGTGAACCAGTTTTACCTTGACCTGGCATGTTTTGGCTGGGCTGTGTTTCTGGTTGAAGACCGGGGGAACCGGCCGTGTTTTCGGGCGATAAACCCGTCGCAGTGCGCCCTGGACGAAAACGCGGGGGGCCGCGTGGATTCGGTGCTGCGGCGCTGGAACATGAGCCCGGCCGCGCTGGTTGAGGAATTCGGCAAGGACGCTGTTTCCGAAAAGGTGCGGAACGCGGTGGAGAACGGCACGGCCCCCGGTGCGCGCGTGGGCGTTTCGCACTTGGTGTGCCCGCTTTCACGGCTGCCGGAAAGCGTGCGGAGCGACGTTGCCCGCAACCGGGGCGGCAAGGCGGAAAAACCTTTTGCCTCGCTGTATTACGAGACGGAAGGCGGGCATTGCCTTTCGCGCGGGGGCTTTGACGAACTGCCGTACATGTGCCCGCGTTGGAGCAAGCGCAGCGGCGAAATCTACGGGCGCGGCCCTGGGCATGTGTGTTTGCCCGACATGCGGGTGCTGAACCGCGTGGCCCAGGCGCAGCTGGTGGGGGCCGAGAAACTGGCCGATCCGCCCCTGCTGGCGGCGGACGACAGCGTGGTGGGCCGCATACGCTCAGGAGCCGGGGGCATAACCTATGTCCGCCCGGACGCGCTGCAGCAAGGGCGCGGGCTTATGCAGCTGCCTGTGGATTTTCGCCTGGACGTGGCCGAGGCCGTGCTGGAAAAACGGCGCGGGGCCGTGCGCGGGGCATTTTTGAACGACCGCATACAGATGGCGGGCGGCCCGCAGATGACGGCCACGGAGGTGATGGCCCGCGAGCGCAAGCAGAACCTTGTGCTGGGACCGGTGCTGGGGCGGCTGGAAAGCGAATTTTTGGGGCCGTTGACGGACAGGGTCTTCATGCTGCTGCTGCGGGCCGGGGCCTTTGCCGTGCCGCCTGGGCTGGCCGGGCGTGAGCTGCGGGCGCGCTATGTTTCGCCGCTGGCGCGGGCGCAGCGACAGTCCGCGGCGGAGGCGTTCGGCCTGGCGTTGCAGTATCTGGCGGGGTTCACGCAGGCGGACCCCACGATCATGGACAACTTTGATTTCAATTCGGCGGCCCGCGACAGTCGCGAGCTGTTCGGCTACCCGCGCAAATACCTTTTGGACGAGCGCAAGGTGCAAAAAAACCGACAGGAGCGCGCGCAACAGGCGCAAACGGCGGCGCTGGCGCGGATGGCCGAACAGGCCGGGCCCGCCCTCGCTTCAGCCGCAACGGAACAGGAGAAAGGCAGATGAGCGACAGGACATACTGGCGGGCGCGGCTGTTCGACGCCTTGCACGGGGAGGCTCCGCGCCCCGATGCGAAAACGCGCGAGAACGCCGTCAGGCGCATCGTTTTCAGCGAAGACGGATTAACTCTCATGGGGACGCTTTCGGACTGTCTGCGCCCACAATATGGGCCATTTAGCGCCAAGGACATGGCCTGGCGCGAGGGCCGCCGCAGCGTGCTGCTCGAACTGCTGCGCATGGCCCTGAAGGAAGAACGCCGCCCTGAACGGCGCGGCGAAGACATATACGGCACGATTCCGGGAAACTTTGAATGAACAGCGATGCCGACCGATTGAGGGAAGCCCCCTCGCGGCCGACGCAACAATGAGGAACCGATATGGCGGACGACGGAATGCAGAACAACAACGGGGGCGGCGCTGCCGCCGGGGGAAGCGCGGACGGAACGCAGAACCCTTTCGGATTTTTGCCGGAGGGGCTGGAATCCCTGTCTCAAGGCTACGAAGAGCCGTCCGCTTTCTGGGCGGATGTGTCCAGGCTCAAGGGGATGGACGCGGAACTGGCGGCGGTCAGGGGCACGAAACCGGAAAGCCTGGTCAGCGACGAAGATTGGGAAAAGACCTGGAAGGCCCTGGGCAGGCCCGACGACAAGAGCGGCTACAAGCTGCCGGAAACGTGGTCGGGGAAGACATGGACGCCCGACGGCCCGGGCGACGACGCCGACGCGGACGTGACCGCCGCAGTGAACAAATACCTGACGGACAGCGGGGAACGGGAACAGTTTGCGGACATCGCCCGGCGTTGCGACCTGACCCAGAAGCAGAGCGAGACGCTGTTCGGACTTTACGGGGGGCTGCTGGCCCGGCATATCGGCGCAAAAAGCGCCGCCGACGCCGTGGCCGCGCCGGAAAAGGTGATGGCGGAACTGTGGGGAGAGAATGCCCAGACCGGGCTTGAAACGGCGCGGCGCGGCGCGAGGGCCGCTGGCCTGGGCGACGAGCTGGACGCGGCCGGACTGTCCGGCAACCCGCTGGTGCTGCGCCTGGCGCACGCCCTGGGAGAGGCCCTGGGCGAGGACAGCGTGCGCGGGGGCAAGGCGGCAGGCGCGGCCCTGCCCATGGGGGCGGCGGCCCGCGAGGAACTGCTGCGCGTTGTGGGCAGCGAGGCGTACCGCAACAATGATCCCGAGGCGCAGCGCCGGGCCGAAGCCCTCTCCGCACGGGTACACATGAAATAGTCAAAAATCGCGCAGAATCGGGTTGTAACCGGTATTTATCTTTAAACCATGAAATGACGCATAAAACAGCGTTTCAGACGGCACGGGGCTATTCCACGCGAATTTTTCCCACGCCGGACGAGACCTTGGAGCAAGCAATATGCCTAACGACGTTTCCGCCGCCTTCGTCACGCAGTACGAAGCGGAAGTTTTTATGGCCTACCAGCAGGGGGCCAGCAAACTGCGCAACCTGGTGCGCACGCGCCCCGGCGTGGTCGGCAGTTCGGACAAGTTTACGAAGATCGGCAAGGGCGAGGCCACGCAGAAAACCCGCCACGCCGCCGTGGTGCCCATGGATGTGGACCACAGCCAGGCCACGGCCACGCTGGAAGACTGGTACGCGCCGGACTATGTGGACAAGCTGGATGAATACAAGATCAAGCATGACGAGCGCCGGGCCCTGACCTGGAGCGGGGCCGCGGCCATCGGGCGCAAGGTGGACTCGCTGATCATTGGAGCCGCCGGGGCGGCCCTGCCCGCCGGGCAGGTGATGGGCGACGGCACCGGCATAATGACCCTCGATCTTGTCATGGACGCCTTTGCCCTGTTCAACGAAGGGGAGGTGCCCGACGACGGGCAGCGTTATGCCGTGGTGGGGCCGCGACAGTGGAACCAGCTGTTGCTGATCGACCAGTTCGCCAAAAGCGACTATGTGGGTACGGACGCGCCGGTCTGGCTGCGCGGGACCGAAGCCAAGCGCTGGCTGAACATCATCTGGCTTATGCACACGGGCCTGCCGGTTACGGGCGCGGGCACGGCGGCGGCCTATACCGGCTGCTATCTCTTCCACAAGACAGCGTTGGGCCTGGCCGAAGGCGGCCAGGGGGTCGTCAGCGAAATCAACTATGTGCCGGAAAAGGTCGCCTATCTCTGCAACAACATGATCAGCGCAGGGGCCGTGCGCATTGATGACCTGGGCGTGGTGCGCATCAACGCGCTCAACAAGAAGGCAGCGTAAGCAGCGCCCGGAGGCGGAGACCGGGAGGTTGACTAGGAACGCGGTTTTCACATAAGAAGATTACTCCGAAAGGTTTAGTGCAACACAACCGGCCGGGGCGATGCGAATCGCCCCGGCTTTTTTACGCCCCCGTGTGAGATGTTGTTTTCACACGGGGGCGTTTTTTTACTTCCAATTCTCAAGTTTACTGGCAACAGCCGGAAAGCGCCCTAAAAACTGGAGCAAGACATGAGCAAAAAGAACAACGACACTGAAATCCCCGCTTCTCCGGTTGCTGCCGCTGCCGCTGCGGACCAAACGGCGGATGCCGCGGCGGTCTTCAACCGTGACTGTCTGCGGCAGGCGGCGCGGGGGCTGTGGCTGTACACGCACGACGGCGACTGGCCGCCCGCCTGCGGTCCCGGCTGGTGGGACGACGCGCGGCGGGCTTACGGCATGCGCAGCGGCGACGTGGTCATTCTGGCGGCGCGCGAAGACGTGCGGCTGATAGTGGTGAAGGACTAGGCGGCCATGGCGGTCAACGGGCTGATACACATATTCAACCTGGCTTTGGACTACATCGGCGAAGAAGCCCTGACTGATGCGGCGCAGGCCTCCCCCCTGGCGGAGCGGGTGCGCCGCGCGTGGCCTATGGTGCGCGATGAAGTGCTGCGGTCGCACGTGTGGAAGTGCGCATGTGCCCGCACGGCCCTCATACGAACGGGCTCCGTTCCGACGTTCGGCTTCGCATATTCCTACGCGCTGCCGCCGGATTTTTTGCGCCTGGTATCCACCTGCCCGGAAGGCGCGCGCTGCCGCGTGGAGGGACCCCATCTGCTGGCCGACGAGCCGCAAATGTCCATCGCCTATGTGCGGCGGCTGGAAGATCCCGCGTCCTACGACCCGGCGCTTGTGCAGTGCATGGCGCTGAAGCTGGCGGCAACCCTGGCCTTTGCGTCCAGCGCCTCAACAGCCCTTGTGCAGGGCCTTGAAGAGCGCTACGCGCTTAAGTTGCGTGACTCCCGGCATCTGGACGCCATGGACGCGGAGGATCCCGCACAGTGGGGCCGTTCGGAGTGGGCGGCGGCCAAAATGGGTTAGGAACCGGCGGCATCGCAACTGAAGAAAAAGGCTGAAAATGAGTACCGCGACCCCTGCTATTACCAGTTTTACCGGCGGCGAATGGAGCCCGCGCCTGTATGGGCGGGCGGATCTTGCCAAGTATGGGAGCGCCTGTTCCGAGCTTGTGAACATGTCGCTGATGCCGCACGGCCCCGCCGTACGGCGCATGGGAACATACTATGTGGCCCAGGCGGGGTCTCCCCGTTCCAGGCTGCTGCCCTTCGTCTTCAGTTCGACGCAGGCCTACGTTCTGGAGCTGTGCCCGGGCAAGATCCGGTTTTTCCGGGACGGCGGCTATCTGGCGGGCAAGGATATCAATACGCCGTGGTCGGTGGAGCAGCATATGGGCCTGTCTTTCTGCCAGGCTGCGGACGTCATGTATATGTTTTGCGCTTCCACGGCCCCCAGAAAGCTGATGCGCACGGGCGTGGACACGTTTGAACTGCAGGTCGTGCAATTTACGGCGCAACCTGCGGAATGGGGCGACGACACATGGCCAGGCTGCGGCACGTTTTTTCAGCAGCGACTGTGGCTGGGCGGCGTGCCCGGCAAACCCAACAAGCTATGGGCAAGCCGTACCGGCGATTTTCAGAACTTCAGCGGCCCCACGGCGCAGGAAGAAGACGATTCGGACACGCAGGACGCGTCCATGTCCTTCAGCCTGGTCAGCGAACAGGTCAACGACATTCTTTGGTTTGTCCCTGGCAAGCGGCTTATCGCAGGGACTGGCGGCGGAGAATGGCTCATCGGGGACGGAAACGGGAGCGTGACGCCGGAAAACATACAGGCCGTGCTGAACAGCAACTACGGCAGCACCTCGGTTACGCCGCTTTCTGTGGGAGCCTCCATCGTGGCCGTAAGCGCCGATTCCCGGCGGCTGTATAGCCTTACCTACGACTATGGGTCCGATTCGCACATCGTGGAAGACCTCAGCCTGCTGGCCGAGCATCTGACGCAGCCGGGCATCGTGTCCATAGCCAACTATCAGAACCCGGACGGCATCATCTGGTGCGTGATGCAGGACGGCACCATGGCCGGATGCACATGGCTCAAGCAACAGGAAGTGGTAGGCTGGCACCGGTTCGAGACAAAGGGCCTTGTCAGGTCCGTATGCTGCATCCCGGCGGATGGTTATACGGCCACCTGGTTGCTGGTGGAACGCAGAAACGGGCCGTGCATCGAAATGATGGCCGCGCCCTGGGACCGGGTGCAGGCCGTTGCATCCGTCAACAACGACTCCGGCCCTCCTCACGATTTCAGGGAATCAGGAACGTTCGCCGCCTCGGTAAACGGCACCTATGCCGTTGACATCGTAGGCGGCGGCGCGAGCGGCGCTATTTCCAACGAAGGATTTTCCGTCACAAGCTGGCGCGCCAGCCAGGATCCGGGCGTGGACGCCGTTGCAGACGCTCGCGGCGGCGATGGGGGGACTGGCGGCGGGGCCGGGGAACGCTTGCAGTTTTACGCGTATCTTGCGGCCGGAGTTCCCGTTCCTTTTACCGTAGGCGAAGGGGGAGCCGAACCCACCGGTCCGGGGGATGCCTTGGGCAACCCCGGGGGCGCGACCTCCATACTTGGGCGGAGCGTGGCCGGAGGCGTCGTCGGCGACGGATCGCCGGGAGCAGCCGGAGCAACCGGGCAGGGACAGTGCGCTGTCACCAGTGAATCCGTGTATCAGGGCCTTGCCGCTTCGAGCAATGCCTACGGCGGCGCAGGCGGCGTGGGCGATGCCGGGCCGGTGGACGGAACGGACGCGGGCGCGGGCGGGCGCGGTAAAAACGGGATCAGTATTATATGGCATCCTACCTCAAAGCCCCTGAGCGAGATTGCGGACGCAAGCGGGCTGAATTGGTGCCCCGAGGTCTGCCCCTACACGACGGAAGACGATACGGACGTTGCCGCGCTGCGCGGCAAAAACGGCATGGTGCGGTTTTCACTGGTAGAAGCATACCGGGATCCTCTCTCTTCGGAAAAAACGGTCTCCCTGACGGAGTCCGCCGTTCCGCCCATGTATGTGGACTGCGGCCTTTTCTACACGGGTGAGCCTGTACGGACGCTGCACGGGCTGGAACATCTGGAGGGGTATACGGTGGCCGTACTGGCCGACGGCGCGGAACATCCCCTGCTGGCGGTGAACAACGGCAGCATTACGCTGGACGCCCCCGCATCACATATCGTGGTCGGTCTGCCCTACCGCTGGATCGTAGCGCCCATGCGCATCGAAGGCATCAGCCCGCGCGGGGCCATGCAGGGCAAAAAGGCCCTGGTGAACGCGGTGATTGCCCGGTTCTACATGACTGGCGGCGTGTCCTACACGCGGGCGGGGGGCAACGGGAGCGCTTATACCATCAGCTTCCGCGACGGCCAGGACTTCATGGATTCGCCGCCCCCGTTGTTTACGGGCAGCGTGCGGCTGCCCCTGCCCGGCGGCTGGAACGAAGATACGCGCGTCAGGTTCTACGGAGACGGGGTATTGCCTGTAAGCCTGCTCATGATCATTCCCGAAGTCACAATCAACAATTAGAGCAAGTTCGCTTTGAACTTGCTCTGGCGGCTGCGGAAGTAGACGCCCGCCACGAAGGTGTAACGCAATATTCTAAGGAGGCGGTATGGCAAGCGCGGCATTACTGGCGGCAGGCATGGCCGTGAGCATGATTGGCGGCCTGGCGCAGGCCGGGTCCGCCAGTCAGGCGGCGGACGCCCAGGCCAGCGCCTACAAGGCGCAAGGTTCCGCGGCTCTGGCGCAGGCGCAGAACAAAGCGGCCCAGGAACGGGACAAGTACCGGCGGCTGGCCTCGCAGCAGCGCGCCGCCTATGGATCCAGCGGCGTGGACGTGAACAGCGGCAGCCCGCTTGACGTGCTGGCCGCCACGGACGCCGAGGGCGAAGTCAGCGCCATGCAGCTGCTGTACAGCGGGGAACTGGAAAACTGGAGCGCCCGGCAGCGGGCCGCTGCGGTGAAGAACCAGGCGCAGGGCTCCGCGACGGGAAGCATCCTTGGCGGCATGGGCGGGGCCCTCGGCATGGGCATTGCCAACGCCGGGGTCTTCAAAGGGCTGTTGGGCAGCGGGGCAAACACGGGTTTGGCATCGGCTGGCAAGAACCTCTTCAACACCTCCATTGCCGGAGCCTTGAAATAATCAGGACCGAACATGGTAAAGATTCCTGAAAGACCATACGCCTACCTGGCTACCAACCTGCCAGCGGCGGCATCGCCGGGCGCGGCCGCCGCATCCGCCGGGACGGAAGCGTGGCAAGCGTTGGGTCAGAGCATGCAGACAATAGTCCGCAGCGGGCTGGTCATGCAGCAGCAGCGCGATCATGATCTGCTGGTGGACGCGCAGAACCGCTATACAAACGCCATGACGGCCTTTTCCACGGAGGCGGAAACAAGCCGCACCGGCGAAAAGGCGCGGGGCTTCACGCGGGATTTTACCGGAAGGAGCGGCGAAACGCGGGACGAAACAGCCGCCTGGTTGCGGGAGAACGGCGGATCGGGCAACGCGTTGCGGGCTTTCACCGGATGGGCCGAAGGCCGGGCCGTACAGGGGCTTGCCGGTGCCTCCAGATTTGAGCATGGGCAGATGCTGGCGCACGGCAAGGATATGTTTGAACAGCGTATTCAGGGCATTACCGACGGACTGGAGCGCGACCCGGCGGCCTTTGGCGACGCCGCAGGCCAACTGGAAGAGGCATTTACCATGGGCGTGGGACAAGGCCTTTTTCGTCCCGAAGAAGCGAAGGCGCGCTTGCACGACGCGCGGGAAAAACTGTCGCTGACGGCCTTTGACAATATGTACGCCATGGACCGGGGACGGGCCATGGGCAGCATGGAAGCCCTGGGCCTCACGCCCGCGCAGCAGGCCAAGGCGAAAAAGCGGTATCAGGCCGATGTGCGCAGCGATGCCGCGCAGGCGCGGGCGGCCGCCAACGAGCGCAAGGCGGAACTGCTGTCCACCATTGAGGATGACGACTACACGGCAAAAATGACCGGAGATGTCTCCAGCCTCATGAAAACCGCATCCGAGCTGCGACGCCTGGGCGACGCCAAGCGGGCCGAAATTCTGGAGCGGCGCGCGAGCGTCTACGAAAACAACCAGGTCGCCATACGCGAAAGCAACGCGCAGACGCTGCCGGATCTGGCGGAGAGCATCAACGGACTGCATACGGAACTGCGGACGCTGCAAACCCAGGGAGCCGAGGCGGACGCGCGAAAGATGCGCCAGCTCGACGCGGAGATATCCACCCGAACGGATATTTACCAGCACCGTGCCGCTCTGTTCCTCAAAAATCCCATGGGGCAGGCCCTGCAGGGCGAAGCGCCGCAGCAAATCACGGAAGCCAACGTCACCAGGCTGATGGCGAAGCAGGAGGCCATGGGCGCAGGCGTGCCCGGCTTTGTGCCGCGCCCCATGACGGCGGAAAACGCGGCAGATGTGAACGCCCGCTGGACGCAGAGCACGGACGCGGCGGCAAAGGCCGGCATGCTGGAAACACTGCGGGCCCAATACGGCAGGCATCTGCCCGCCGTGCTGGAGCAGGCCAAGCTGCCCAGCGCCCTGCTGGCCGTGGCCCCCGTGCTGGATGCCCTCGCGCCCGCGCAGATTTCCCGCATGGTGCTGGCCGCCGAAGCGAAGGACAAGGATCTGCCCAGCCCGTCGAAGGATCAGAAGGACCAGCTCGCGAACAGCCCCGTGCTGCGCGTCCTGCGCCATACCGGTGATGTGATGTACCGCAGCGGCGCGCAGATGGCCTTTGCGACCAAAACCGCCAGGGCCTGGGAACACTACGCGGCCGCGGGCGGCGATCCGTCCGGGCTTGACGACGCATTCTGGACGCTGGAAGGCCCTGGCTACGCCATCGCGGCCCCCCGCAAAATTGTGACGAAAGATCAGGAAAGCGCGCTGGAGGCCGGACTTGACGCCGTGGTGCGCGACCACCTCTCCGCCATCAATACCGGCAAGACGCCGCAAGCCCGAACAAAGGCCCTCAGAGAACAAAGCCTGTGGCGCAACGGCACCTGGGTTTACGACGCTGACGGGTATTTTTTGTTTGTTGACGCGGCCACGGGGCAGGGAGTGGAACGCCTGCACCGGGACGAAATAGTGCGACGCGCCGGGGATCCCCGAGCCTATAACCTGATGGAGAGCGACTGATGCTGTTGCCAGGAGTACGCCGCGATTTTATGAGCACGCCGGACGCCGTGCTGCGGTTCCAGACCCCGGAGCCGACCTTTGGCCAGTATCTGGGCGAACATGTGGCGGAAGGTTTTGACCACACCACCGCCAGCGTGGTTCTGACCGAAAAACGCGTACAGGACGCGGAGCGCGCGGCCTACGGCGACTATGCGCCCGCACTGACGGAAGCCGCGACGGAGACGGGAGAATGGGCCGGAGCGCCCGTGCCGCAAAGGCTGCTGCCGCAGAAGGGCACGGCCCCGGCCTTCATCGGAAAAGAGGACTGGAACGAAAACAACCGGTACTACCGCAAGGGCATCGCCTGGCGCGAAAATTTTACCGAAGAACGCGCCCGCATCTACGCCGAAGATTTTGACGAGCGTCGGGCGCGGGACGTGACGCTGACCACGGGCGCGGAGCATTACGGCCTGGGCGGTCAGGCGGCGGGATTTTTTGCGGGCATGCTGGGCGGTTTGCCAGACCCGGTGAACCTGATCCCCTTCGGAGGCGGGCTGGCGGCCGCAGGCAAGACGGCCAACGCCGGGCTGCGCACGGCGCTGCTGGCCGGAGCGCGCGCCGGTGCCGTGGAAGGGGCGGCCGGAGCCCTGGCCACCGACGCTATCGTTTTCCCCTCCTTGAGCGCGCGCGGCGAAGATCTGGGATTCTCCGACCTGTCGCTGGACGCCGCCATGGGTGCGGCGCTGGGCGGGTTGCTGGGGGCTGCGGGGGCTGGACTGCACAGGTATCTGTCGGGGAGGCGGCGCGGCAACGTGCCCACCGATGGGCGTACTGCCCCGCCGCAAGCCAGTTTTGACGCCGTTCCCGACCGGTTTCTTTCCGAAGATTTCTCAACTTCTCTGAAAGAAAACCGTTCCGGCGATGCCGCGCGCGTCCCCGGCGGGGAGCTTGTCAGCCCGGCGGCATGGGTGCGCATGAATATCCACGGACGCGACCGGGCCGACCTGCTGCAGGCCTTTGAATGGGCCGTGCGGGATGTGGCCGCAGGCCGGGACGTGGACGTGGGGCCGCTGCTGCGGGGGGGCGCTGTGGAGGGACGGCTGCGCGTGGAAGCCCTGGCGCACGCTCTGGAGTTCGGGAGCTATACGGATGTGGACTTCGGCCCGCTGCGGCCGGACTACCGGGCAGCGCTCAACGCCATACGCACGGAGGAAGGCGTGCCGCTTATAGAAGGCGACAGCCTGATCATTCCGGCCCGCGTTGCCCGCAAGCTGTACGAAAAGCGCATATTGCAGGAAGGCATGAGCGCCGACCGACTGGCGGAACTGCTGCTGGCCGTATTTCACGGGGATGCGGATTTTGCCTCCGGGACGCGGTTTCCGCACATTCAGGCGCTGGTGCGCCTGCGCGGCGACATGGCCGACGTGGGCTTCATCAGCGTCAACCCCGCCACCGGCGAAACGGTGGTCAAGAGTCTGTACCCCGAAAAAAAAGACAGGCTCGGAAAGAGCCTGTCTTCAAAAAATGTCCAGGAGGGGCGCACAATCCCCCATACGGTCGACGGCGAGGCCTCGCCGCCTTTGGCAGCTGCACGACTTTCTGCTCTTCAGGACACAAAAATGATATACGACGCGGCCGCGCCCGTCAACTACTCCGTAGCCGCGCCGGAGACATACACCCCGACCCCGGCCGACATCGCGCGCCCCGCGGGCGAGAGTCCGGCGCAAGCCCTGCTGCGGGAACAGGGCATCGGCAAGGACGGCATGAGCATGGAAGAAAAGCTTCTCGCGGAGCGCGAACGCTCCGGAAACCTGCCCATACTGGAAGAAATGGCGGAGCTGGACGCGGCCCGCGATGCGGAGGCATCCGTGAAACGGATTGAGGAAAAGGGCTTGGAAATTCTGGAATGCGTTGTAAGGGCGGAGGGATAGACCATGGCGACAAAACAGGATTGCATCGCCGCCGCCATGAAGGGCGGACTGTCGAAAGCGGAGGCTGAAACCGCCGTCAGCGCCATGTTTGAGGACAAACGCCTGGCGCGCGCGGCCGTGGCGCGGGGCGCGGAAGTCAGCGAGGAAGCGGCGCTCGCCAAGGCCTGGGCCGTGCGCATGGACGATGCGGCGGCAGCCGCGGCCATTGCCCGCAAGCGCGCCGCCGTCAACGCCCTGCGGCGCGACGCGCTGGAATCCGGGCTGGCCCGCGTCAAGGAACAGGGCGGCACGGCCTACGATTTTCTGGAAGGGCTGATGGTGGGCAGCAACAAGCGCTTCGAGGGCGCGCGCAACAGCATCGCCAACAGCATCACGGCCTTGCGGCGCGACTTTCAGGGCGCACTGATCAACGACCTTGAGGCGCTGGAGACGCGCGGCGTTCCGGCCCGCAAACTGCTGCTGATGGACGAGGGCTTCGGCAAGGATGTGGTGCGCGAGGTCATTACGCCGGACAGCACGGGCGACGCTGACGCCCGTGCCGTGGCCGACCTGCTTTCGCGCCACATGGAAAAGGCCCGGCTGCGCATGAACGAGGCCGGAGCCAGCATCGGCAGGCTTGAGGGCTATATGCCGCAGAGTCATGATGCCTGGAAAATGACTTCGGGCGGCGCAAAGGCCGCGCCGCGCTGGATCGATTTTATCCGCGAGCGGCTGGACACGGAAAAAACGTTCGGTCTGGACGCCGCAGCCGCCGCCACGCCCGAAGGGCAAAGGAAAATACAGGATTTTTTGACAGCGACCCGGGACAATATTTTGATGGGCAAGGACCGCGTGACCGCCGCCGAAAAAGGCGAGCACACCGGCCCGGCCAGCCTGGCCGACCGCGTGGCGCGGCACCGCGTGCTGCACTTCAAGGACGCGGATGCCTACATGGAATATCAGGCGGCCTACGGGCGCGGCGGCGCGCTGACCGGCGTGGTGGACCATCTTTCCGCCGCGGCGCGCAGCACGGCGTTGATGGAACGCCTGGGCACCAACCCGGAAATGATGCTGCAAAGCCTTATGGCGCAGGAAACGCGCGAACTGCGCGCGGCAGAAGCTGGGGGAACGGCGGGCCGAAAGGAAATGAAGGCCCTGGCGCGCCTGAAGCAGGGCCTCGCCCAGGGGGCCGGCATCAACAACATCGGCAACTGGTGGGCCGTGCTTTCGGGGCAGGTATCCGTGCCAGTGAACGTGGGCGCTGCGCGGGCCTGCGCTGTGATTCGCGCCATCGAAAGCACGGGAAAACTGGGAGGGGCAACGCTTTCGGCCGTGGCAGACATCCCGACAAAAGCCGCCGGCATGCGCGTGCATGGCCTGAACTGGCCCGAAGCCATGGCGCGGAGCGTCGCGCAGTATTTTCAGGGCTACGGCGACAAGAATAAAAAAAACCTGTGCCGCGACATGGGCGTTATGCTGGACGACACCCTGGGCGAAATGCGCCTGCGCTGGAACGAAGCCGACGACCTGCCCGCCGTGGCGGCAAAGTGGCAGGACAGATTTTTTCGCTGGAGCGGCCTGAACTATATTACCGAGGTCGGTAAAGCAGGCTATGCCATGTGGTTTTCCGGCCACATGGGCGAGGCGACCGTAAAGCCTTGGGCCGAGGTGGACAAGACGCGCCGGGCAACACTGCAATTCCACGGCATAACGGAAACGAACTGGGATCTTGTGCGGCTGATGACGGAAAAGCACCCGGACGGCCGCACCCTGCTGGTGCCGCGCAAGGCTGACGACATCCCGGAAGCGACGCTGCGTGCGCACCTGACCGACGAAATAGCGGAGATACGCAAGGCGGCGGAAGGCGACGTTTCCGTTACCGAACCGGCGGAAGCCAGACTGCTTGACCGCAAGCGCAACGAGTTGCGGGGCCTGGTTATGGGCATGATTACGGACGAAACGACAAGCTCCGTACTTGAACCGGACGTAAAAACGCGCGCCCTCATGACGCAGGGCTCGCGGCCCGGGACTCTGCTGGGCGAATTTTTGCGCTTTGCATCCCAGTTCAAGAGTTTCCCCTTCGTGTACATGCAGCGAATCATGGGCGGCAAACGCTGGAAGCGGGCGGATCTTGCCGCCGAGGGACGCTATGATGTGGGCGGGGCCGTTGGCTTTGGCATCGCCATGATGACGTTCGGTTACCTCGCTTCCGTACTCAAGGATATGTCGCGCGGGCGCGGCCCCAAGGATCCGGCCCGCTTGGAAACATGGTTCGCGGCGGCCATGCAGAGCGGCGGGCTCGGTATACTGGGCGACTTTTTCTTTTCGGCGGCCAGCCGCACGGGCGGCAGCGTGGCCGGGGCGCTTGCCGGGCCCGCGCTGGGCGACCTGGAAAAGCCCGTCAACGCCGTGCGCTACGCGCTGCGCGGCAACTTTGGCGATGCCGGGGAAGAACTGCTGCGCATGGGCATGGACACCGCGCCCATGGTCAACCTGTGGTACACGCGTGAGGCGCTGAACTGGCTTGTTTTTTACCACCTGCGTGAAATGGTCAGCCCAGGGACGCTGGCCCGGAGCGAGCGCAGGCTGAAGAAGGAATACGGGCAGGACATGTACTTCAGGCCATCACTATATATAAGGAAGGGAGGCGGTTTCAGATGACCATCACCATGCGGACGACAAAAGTCGTATACCTGCCTGACGGCACGCAGACGCAATTTTCCGTTCCCTTTCCCGTGTTCGACGAAGGCGATGTGGAATGCCTGCAGGTGGACGGACTGACGGAAACGTTGCTGACGGCCTTCACCGTTTTCGATGACCACGTGACCTTCTCCACGCCCCCGACTGCGGGCAAGCCCCTGGTTGTCCGCAGGCGCACCGCCCGCGTGCAGGAAAGCGACTATCCGGTTGCCGGGCGCTTCCCTGCGGACGTGGTAGAACGGGACTTCGACCGTCTCACGGCCATGGTACAAGAGCTTGACGAGCAGATAGATCGTGCGGTGCTGGCACCGAGCGACGGTAGCATTGATCCCGGGGCGATGTTCGGTGTGTTGACTGCGGTTGTTGACGATGCCCAGGGATACGCCAACGCGGCCGCAGCCAGCGCCGGGGCGGCCGCCGGAAGCGCAGACAACGCCGGGGCGGAGGCGGCACAGGCCAGCGCCGACGCGGCACAGGCGGCCAACCACGCCGCCGATGCCAAATATTGGGCGCAGCGCGCCGAAGGCGTCAGCAACAACGGCCCGGCAAGCCCGGATCTTATTGGCGGCGTCAAGCCGGGCGCGGCCTTATCCGTGCAATCTGACGGCACCCTTGACCTCAACGCTGGCCCCGGCCTGACCATAGACCCCACCGCCAACAGCGTGGGCGTGGATGCCTCCGCGATTGCCTCCGGTACACTCTCTATCGACCATGGCGGCACAGGTGCGTCCACCCCGGCGGGCGCGCTGGAATCCCTCGGGTTGACCGCATGGCAAGCCGACATGGAGGGCAGCAACTCCCAGCGCCTGCGCAACGCCGTCCTGTCTGGCCGTACAAAAGACGGTTATCCGGCGTATCTGGTGGGGCATGAGTTTTTGGATATGCAGCATGAAAATGGCGTGTACAACACCAAGCGCGGCACCGTCAGCGCCAGCACGGAATATTCCACCGCCTATACGGCTACTAAGCCCCTGCGCAATCAGGTCGTCTACCAGTCGGAGGGCTGGTTGACAGCCAAAACCGTACCGTCCGGCTGGTGGCAGTATGATTTCGCTGACGGCGCGCACGTACTGTCCGGCATGTTTTTGTGTCCGCGTGATAACCAGCCGACATTCTACCCCAAAACATGGGCACTCCAAGGCTGGAACACTGCTATCGGCATGTGGGAAAACATCTATGCGGAGGCGGAAGACCGCCAACTGCGGGGAGCCTCAAACAACCTGATGCAGTATGGTCGCATGTACTGGTTTGCTGACAACATCAAGGCATATGACAGAATCCGGCTTAACATCACCGCCAATTGGGGGGGCACGTATCTATCATTGGGTGTTATCCGCTTTTACGAGGCGGTGCTGCCCGGTATGCACAAGTATGACGTGGCCCTGTATGCCAGTGAGGCACAGCCGTTTGCGGCCACAATCGCTTGCGGTCTATCCCCCGTCAGTAATCGCACCGTGGACAAGGCCGTCTGGCTGACAACCCCTGTAGTGTTTGACGGCACAATGCTGACCGAACTGACCCGCAACTATATGTATCTTGTGCCTGCCACGGCGGAGGGCAGCCTCCCCGCAAATCTGGATTGCACCAAGGCTGTGCCCCTGCCAGGGCAGGCGGCGTACTTGTATACGGATACCCGCAAACTGCACTATGGCACTGTCCATGATATTTCGGCGGAGTGCCTTGGCCTGCTGCAATCACGCTACACGGTGGCCGGTGCGGCCAAGGCGGAATCCAACATGGGGTCCATGGACTACCCCGTGAATAATGCTAACGTGCAGATAAGCCTTACGGAGCAACCTCGTGGGGCAATCAGCAGCTACTATTTTCCGGGGTCGCCATCCGGCTGGATAAGCCCCGGAGCGTCACTCCTGACTACATTCCCCGCCAAAAATGCTCATCCGTACAGCAACGAGATGACTGTAGAGGTTGACTTCAAATGGACTGGCCCGGCGGATACAACGGCAGATGGGAATTACTGCATATTTGACAATGGCGAATATACGAACCGTGGCTGGCGCTTGGTCTACAGAAATCGCCGGAAATGTCTGACGCTGCACTTGGGGACTTCCAAAACAAACGCCCCTGTGTATCATGTACCATTTAATGCTAATGATGATAATTGGCACACAGTATCCGTATCTATGCACAACGAATGTGTATATATTCATGTTGATGGGGTATGCCTTGGAGCTTACAACAATGTCCCCATTGGCAACCCCAATTATCGCTATTGGATGTTAGGCAGGATAATTGCATCCAATGATTGGCCTTGGTATGGCTACCTCAACAACTTCAGGCTTACCCTTGGAACGGCATTGTATAAGGCTGCTGATTACACCGTGACCCCGACCTTCTACAAAACATATATCCCCCACAAAACATTGTGGTATGACGCCGCTGCCGGAGTGGTCAAAGAGTGGCAGGCAGACACGCGGACATGGCTGGATACGCCCATGTTGCCGATTGGGCATGTGGATACGGACCGGCGCGAACATCTGCTTACGGACCAGCCCCTTGGCACCTATCTCAATAATCACACCAAGTATGTAGACCCGGCGGGCTACCTGACAGACAGCTCACACAATACAAACCGCACCCCGGCCAGCCTGTTCAATTTCGGGGACTCTGGCGTTAACGCCTATGTGTCTGGTAATGATGCTACGGTGGCACACTATGCGCAATGGCGACTGGACAAACCCATGACATTTGACCGCATGCAACTGCTTGGGCCGAGTGCGGGCTTCTCCTGGACCTCCTATCCCTGCAAATTCTCACTGTCCGGTAGCGTTGATGGCGCAACATGGACAACCCTGATAGACCGCACGGCATTTGTTGATGATGGTGGATTCCTCTCCGACAGCGAGTTCACAGTACCAAATGTCTATGATGCGGTTTCCTACAAGACATTCACCTATGACAACCCTACGGCATATCAGTATTACAGGCTTGATTTCCCTGCAAAGGCTGATGTGACATGGTATAAGGACTATGGATACACCTGCACTCGGGCAATTCTGTCTATGCGTGGCAGCAAGCCACAGGTGCTTAGTGTATCCAGCTATTGTATAGGCAGCGTGTTCAGCATTGGCCCCATATTTGCGGCAGTGAACAACGAGATTGAGATTCCGCTTCCATTCGCCAACGTGGCATTTGATGCAGGTGGATTCGTCGATGAAGAAAATGACTATCAGGTTAAGAGGCGGTTTATTGGTCAGTCTTCAAACTATTACTCCGAAGGCAATGTGTGGTGCGGCGAAACTATCTACCAAAGCCCGGAGTCCGTTATTATACAGACGGCCAACAGTTTTTTGTCGATACATACCGCACGACATAATACCACGTCCATCAGCAATACATCCATTAACGCCAACATCTACATCGTCGCCAAAAAACGCTACTAGGAGTCCGATATGCAGATTGTAACTTGGCTTGCCGCCAACGGCAGTACCTACCAGAGCAGCAGACCCCGTACAGCGGCGGACATAGCAATTGCTGACCGTCCAGACGATATGTCCACAGGTGCATACAACCGGGATACCGGGGAGTGGGAGCGCACTTACGACACCACCACCACAGACACGGACCTGACCATTGGCGAGGCGGAGCGGCTGTATGTGTGGGCAAATGCGCAGACGGACGGCAACGGGAGTGTGGCGGACATCATCCTCAAGGTGCTGGGGGTGTAACGGCATGGTTCTCAAGTTCCGTGACAGTAATTCTCACCTTTTCTGCCTCTTCACACCAACACTCGCACAACACGCAAGCCAGGTAGTGACATATCTACCTCAAGTGCCGGGCTTGAGCGATCCCATTGCTGAGTAGGGCGTTTAGTCTCCCTGGTCAGAAATAGGTTAGAAAAACAGAAAAAGCCCTTACGGCTCGTCTCCGTAAGGGCTTGTATTATCTGGTTGCGGGGGCAGGATTTGAACCTACGACCTTCGGGTTATGAGCCCGACGAGCTACCGAGCTGCTCCACCCCGCGCCATGTCGCAACCTTTCTCGTTGCGAGAAAAGATATGTAGCCCTTACCCCAGAGGCTGTCAAGCGATATTTGTTTTTTTGCGATTTTTTTTAGGCGATGACCGTAGCGGCAATGTCAGACGCCGCCCATGCGCAAGGCAGCGTCGCCGGGCTGGGCGTATCCGATGGGTAAGGGCCGCCAACAAAGTCGGCCTTCCCTGAGCGGGGCCGAAGAAGTCCGTGCAGGAGCGCCAGACCCGCACGCCGCGCGGAGCACGTCGCAGGGAAAAAAAACCCCCCCCCCCCCCCCCCCCCCCCAAAAAAAAACAACGCCGGCGTCAAGGCAAGCTTTTTGCTTTTGTAGATGTCGACCCCCAGGCGGGGCAACGGCGTCGAGGCAAAATATCTGCCCCCTATAAAATGCTGGGCATTCCCCCAAGGAGCAATGGCGTAACGGCACAGGCAAGGAGCTCAGGGCAGGGGTTGTGGGGGTCAGCACAGGGCAACCGCATAACGGCGCAGGGCAACGCCAAGGGGCAGGGCGGCGGGACAAGGCGGGCCTGTCCGCGCATTGTGCCCGGTCCGCGCATCTGCTATGCTCCAAGCCACCGCGCAAGGCGTCGCGCCGGGGCGTGTCCCGGCTGCGCCCGACCAACGCGGGCCACGGAGAACGAAGGCATGGGGCAGGACGTATTTGATCTTCTGGTGGTGCTCACCCTGGTGGTCTTTGCCGGGCGGGGTTTTTTTCAGGGTTTTGTGGCCGAAGTGGCGGGTCTGGTGGCGCTTTTGGGCGGTTTTTGGGCCGCGCACCACTACCACGCCCTGCTGGCCCCTCGCCTCACGGCCATAGCCGATCCCTCCTGGCGGGGCATCGCGGCCTACGTGCTGATTTTTCTGGCCGTGCTCATTGCCGTGGCTCTGGTGGCGCGCATCCTGCAAAAAATCCTTTCCTTTTCCTTTGTGGCCTGGGCGGATAAGCTGGCGGGCGGGGCCGTGGGCCTGGCCAAGGGCACCCTGCTCTGCGCTCTGGCGCTTTTGCTGTTGCAAAAATTTTTTGCCCAGGCGGCGTTTATGCAACATTCCCGGACGTTGCCGTATTTCAACGCGCTCATCGCCCAGGTGCGCGGCTGGCTGCCGCCAGACCTGCTGGCCCGCCTGGGCCTCTAACCCCTGCCGTAAGGATTGCTCATGGAACCTACCGCTCTTGAAGCGCTGCAAGCCGTTATCGAYCGCCTTACCGCCGCGGACGGCTGCCCCTGGGACAAGGAACAGACCCCCCAAAGCCTGGCCGATTACATCATCGAAGAAAGTCACGAGCTGGTCAGCGCCATCCGCTCCGGCAATGTGGCGGACATTCGCGAAGAGCTGGGCGACGTGGCCTTTCTGCTACTGTTCGTGGCCCGGTTATACGAACGCCAGGGCCAGTTCAGCCTGGACGACGCCCTGAACACCAACCGGGCCAAAATGGTACGCCGCCACCCGCACGTTTTCGGCGACGTCACCTTTGACAGCCGCGATGCCCAGCTGGCCGCCTGGGAGCAGATCAAGCGCGCCGAGCACCAGGACGCCGAAGGAAAGCCGCAGGGGCTTTTTGCCAGCCTGCCCGCCAGCCTGCCGCCGCTGATCAAGGCCTACCGCATCAATTCCAAAGCGGCGCGCGTGGGCTTTACCTGGCAGGACGACGAAGAGGTGGAGCAGCAGGTGGAAGCCGAATGGCTGGAATGGCTGGACGCCTCTGCCAACGGCGATCAAGAGGCGCAGAAGCACGAACTGGGCGACCTGCTCTTCAGCATCACAGAGCTGGGCCGACGCAAGGGCATCAAGGCCAGCGAGGCGCTAGACCTGGCCACCCTGCGCTTTTTACGCCGCTTTGCCGCCATGGAGGCCATGGCCGCGGCCAAGGGGCAGGACTTTACCGCCCTGAGCCTGGACGACAAGGACGAATTATGGAACGCGGCCAAGGCGCAGGAGGCAGTGGCCGCGCCCCAGGCGGACGCGGCATCGGCCGACCGGACGCCCCCGCAGCCCCTACGTGAAGTGGGGGCAGTGGCCCCTGAATCGGAAACGGACCAGAACTGAGATGAACAGGGCCGCGCGCACCGCACGCCGCGTATTCCGCCCCGCAGGCGCTGCCGTCCAGACCTACCCAGCGTGCGGGCAGGGCTGCAACCTGGTCCGCAACCTGAGCTGGGGACTACCACCAAGGGGTCGGCGCAGGTCCATTGTCAGAATATGCACCGCCGAACGGATTGCGGCAGTCTTGCGGGCGGGCGTCCGCGCTTTTGCGCCAACGGTTGCGGCCCACGGGCCCGCCCGTCGTCGGCCGCCTGCGTATCTGGCCGTGCGGACGCTGTCCCTTCTGCTGTTGCTGCCGCTCCTTTGGGGGCTTACGGCCTGCGCGCCGCACCGTCCGGCCGCAGGCAGGGGCACTGCGCCCGTGGCCCAAAGCGGCTTGCCGCGCGTGGACCCAGGCTACCTGCAGTGGCTGGAACGGCAGTCTTTTTTGGGGTCCGTACCGGCGCTGACGGGCCAGGTTTCCGGCACGGACCGGGTCTGGCGCAACAGCGCCACGGCCCGTCGGCTGCCCTTGCTGCTCACGGCCGCGCCCAACTGGCTGGACGTGAACCCCTTTACTCTGTACGCCGGGCAACCCCTGCTGCGGGCCCTGGCCCTGCAGGACGTACCCCGTTTCATGGTCCAGGCCGGGCTGGACGGACTTTTTCTTGCCCCCAGCGGCGAACGGGGCGACATCTGGACCGATGGCGCGCCCATTGCGCCGGACCGTTACGCCCTGCCGGGCGAAAACACCACCAGCCTGCAGTTTGACCCTGTCCTGGGTGCGGACGAAGATTTTGCCCGGCTTGCCGGGCAGCTGGATGCCCTGCATGTGCAGCTGGGCGGCGAGTTGCCCCCGGCGGCTACAGGCCTGGGACCGGATTTCATCCTTCAGGCGCGGCACGCTTCGCGTTTTGACGGGCTCTATGCCATGATCGCCGTACCGCGCAAGGATTGGGACGTTTTGCCCGTCACGGGCGGCGAATGGGATTGCCTGCCCTTGCGGCCGCAGGCCGTACAGACCCTGCAGCAGCGCGGCGTGCTGCCCGACGTTTTGGGCAGGGACGGACTGGGCTGGACCACGCCCGGCGGCTGGGCCGTCACCGGCGAGGTGCGCGGCGCGGATGGTCAGCCCCGGCGCTGGGCCTACCGTTACCACGGCCATGTCCTGCGGCCGGTGTTGCTCTGGCAGGATCCTTCAGGCCAGGCCAGGCGCGTCTTTTCCGCCGCCGTCATCCGGCATACGGGCCTGCAGGGTCAGGCCCTGGCAGGCCTGCGGCTGGAGGCCCTCATGGGGCTGGACGTGGGCCCTGTGGAAAAGAATGCAGCCCCTGACGCTCCGGCGCCGCAGGGCACGTCCGCCGCAGCGGGCATGGCCCCGGCGGAAGCCCCGACATCTGGCTCTCCGGCCCTGAGTCCCGGCCCGGAGGCCCTGGACGCGCTCTCGCGAGAAATCCACCGCTACGGCGGCTGGGCCATGCTGGACGACGCGCTGCCAGCCGCCCTGACGTCCCGTCTGCAGGGCACGGCTGTGGACGTGACCCGCGACGCCGCCACTACGGCGGGCGCGGCCTGCGCCCTGCTCACTGGCGACGCCGCCCCCCTGGCCGCCCTGCTGCGCGAGGCGCTGCATGCCGGGGTGGACTGCAGCCGCCAGGCCCGCGGCCTGCACGAGGCCCTGCGGGTGGACCTGCGTGCCCTGCCCGACAGCCCCCAATTCACGGCCTGGAAGCGGCTGGCGCGGCAAAAGGTCGGCGCAGCGGCGGAGGCCCCGTATCTGGACGCCAGCCTGGCTGGTCTGGCAACGCGGGCATTGGGCCGACCGCCGTCGGCCGACGCGGCGGCGCAGAAGCAAGTGCCGCTTTCCGGTGCTGGTCATTCCGCTACAGCCCGGACTGTTCCGGCCCGTTCTGAGGCAGCGGTTTCCGGCAAGGATGGCAGCGCCACGGGCCAGGCGGACGCCGCTCTGGCCCGCGCCGCGCTGCTGCTGCTTTCCTGGCGGGCAGGGCTGCCCGGTCTGACCTTTGTGAGCCCGCAGGATCTGACGGGCGCGCTGGTTTTTCCCGGCAGCCGAGCTCTGACGGGTGACGCGGCCCGGACCGCGCCTTTGTGGGAAGAGCGCGCGACCGTGAGGCCCGGCCTGCCCCTGGCTTTCGGCCCGCTGCCCCATCAATGGGCCGAAGCAGGCAGCTTTGCCCGGCAGGCGGCTCGCCTGCTTACGGCGCGTCGGGCGGCAGGTTTGGCCGCCGGTAAGGCGCTGGCCGTCATAAGCGGCCCGCCCGGCTGCCTGGCCGTGCTGAGCGCCCTGCCCAGCGGGGGTTACTGGCTTTTGACCGCCAATTTTTCCGATCACGGACAGCGCTTTGTCTGCACGCTGCCCGCCGCCGCTTCCGGCACAGCCCAGGACCTGGACGGCCGGTCCGTCGTCCGGCAGGGACGCGCCCTGGAGGTGGATCTTGACGCCCGCGAAGCCCGGCATATCCTGGTGGGCGTAACGTACAAGACGCAAGGAGCCACGCCATGACCCAGAACAGCGCCCCTGAATCTCCTGTCCGCGCGGCGGCGGGCGACGCTCCCGACGCCGGGACGCCCGCACAGGCGGCCGCCGGAGCGCCGACGATCAACGGCGAAACAGCCGCCACGCCCTCGGCGGCCGCGCCGCTCACTTCCACCACGGATTCCGGCGACGCCTGGGCAGCCTTCAAAAGCACTGCGCCGGGCGACGCTGCAAGACCCACCGCAGCAACGCCGGGCGTTTCCGCGCCTGCCGCATCCGAAAAGGACGCGCCTGAAGCAGACCCGCCCAAGGGGGACGGAGCCGCTACAGACAGCGCCGCAATACCCCTTGCCGGTCCGGCTGCACCTGCGCCCGACGTATCCGCGCCCGCACACGGCGCTTCCACAGCTGCTGCGGCCGGAACGGCCGGTGCTGCGCCGACGGCAGAACCTGCGGACGCGGACGCCGCAACAGAGGCCGCGGCAGGCCAGGACGCGCCCCTGACGCTTACGCCGCCCTCCGGCAATGCCGCCGAGAAACAGGGGCCAGCCCAGGGCCAGGCCAAATCCACGGCTGACGGTTCAGCCGCCGCGCCTGCGGACGGGTTGTTCAATGCTCTGAGCCGGCTGGGGCCCCTTGCGCCGTTGCTGTTGCTGCTGGCCCTGGCCTGGCCCGCCCTGCTGGGCAACGGCCTGTACTGTTCGCGCGAAACCGCCGCCATTCTTGCCTTTCAAGGCGGGCTGCAACAGAATCTCTGGCTGGCCGCCGGGGCGGGGTCGGGTCTCTGGCCGGGCTATTTCTGGTATCTGGGTGGGCTGCACGCCCTGATGGAAAGCGCCGCGCCGCAGTGGCTGGCCGTGTTCTTCCCCGTGGCGGCGCTGCTGGGCGCACTGCTGCCCCTCCTGGCCGTGTGGGTTCTGGCCCGCGCGGCGGGTCTGGACCGGCGGGAAGCCCTGGCCAGCTGCCTGCTGCTGCTGGCCGCGCCCATCTTTGTACCCGCCGCCTATTTTGTGGGGCCGGAAAGTCTGGCCGCCGCCCTGACCCTCTTTTCTCTGGCCTGCCTCTGCGGCGGCTGGCAACGCCCTCAGGCCTGGCTGCGCCTGCCCCTGGGCTTTGTGCTGGCAGCGCTGGCCGGGCTTACAGGCGGGCTCTTCCACGTCCTGCTGCCCCTGCTGACCAGCTTCGCTTTTCTGCCCTGGCGCAGCGGCGGTTTTGCCCGCGCCCGCAGGCTGGACGGGGTTGTGGGCTTTGCCCTGCTGCTGCTGACCCTGACCCTCTGGCTGGGGGCGCTTATGCTGGGCGGCCAGCCCGAAGGCTACCTCTCCGGCCTGGGCGGGCAGTTGTGGCTGCGGCCTGACCCCGCCCGCTGGTGGCTGCCCTGGCTGCTGGCCGGTCTGGGCCTGCTGCCCTGGCTGGGCGTGCTGCTCTGCGTTTCCTGGACGCGCGTGCTGCGCACGGCCGCACGGGACGCGGCGGCCTCCCGGCGGGAGCGGGCGGGTGTGGCCTTCCTCTGGATAGCCTGCCTCCTGGCAGCCCTGCTGGGTCTGGCGATGCCCCACCCGGCGGCGGCCGCCTTTTGCCTGGCCTGCCTGGCCGCGCCCTTGCTGGGCAAGGCCATGCTGCGCCTCTCGTCCACGGGCGGGCAGATCTTCCGCTGGCTGGCGGCCGTGCTGCTGCTGCTGGCCGGTCTGACCCTGGCGGCCCTGAGCTTCAGCTTCAGCCTCAACTGGCTGGCCGGCCTGCTGCCCTTCACGCTTGCGCCGGAACTGGCCGCCGCCCTTACCGGGCTTACGGCCCTGCCCATTCTTGGCGGCCTCTGCCTGCTGGCGGCTGTGCTGCTGGCCCGGCCCGTTCGCGCGGGCATGGGCAACACCCTGTTGCTGGGGGCCTGCCTGGCCGTGGTCCTGACGCTGGGCGCAGCTTTGCTGCTGGGCCCCCGGCTGGACGCCCTGCCCCAGGCCGAACTCAAAACCCTGGACGCCCTGACCGCGCCGCCCCCGGCCCTGCCGGTCCCTGCCGCGCCGGGAGCCACGACGCCGGGAACGGCTGCACCGGAGACGTCCGCGCCTTCGGCCCCTGCCGCACCAGAAGCCTCCACGCCGACGCCCGCGCCGGAAACAGCCGCGCCCGAAATGTCTGCCCCCTCCGCTCCCGCAGGGGCCGCCTCCGGCGTCGCGCCCGAAGCGACAGCGCCCCCTGCAATCAAATCGCCGGAAACGCCCATGCCGCAGACCCCGGCGATCCCGGCGGATCCGGCTCCCGCAGCCCCGCCGTCGCCCTCGGAAAATCCGGCCCCCGATCCGGCCCCGGCGCTACCGGCCACAAGTCTGTAGGCCGCCGGCCGCCCGCGTCGCTTTACAGGGCCGGGCGGCCGGAGTACAAGCGGGACGACGCCAAGGAGCGTTGCCCTGCGCCACAAGGCGCGCGGCATATCATTGCCGGAGCACGCACCTGCGCTCCCGCCAACATGCAACTACAGGACGCAATTTTTATGAGCGCGTATTCCCAACTACAGGCTAACCTGACGGCGCAGCCCTCGCGCTGGCTGATCACGGGCGTGGCCGGCTTTATCGGCTCCAACCTGCTGGAACACCTGCTGCGCATGGGCCAGACCGTGGTGGGTCTGGACAACTTTCTCACCGGCTACCAGAAAAATCTGGATATGGTGCGCGACCTGGTGGGGCCGGAAGCCTGGAGTCGCTTCACCTTTGTGGAAGGCGACATCCGTGATCTGGATACCTGCCGCCAGGTCTGCCAAGGCGTCAACCATGTGCTGCACGAGGCCGCCTTGGGTTCCGTGCCCCGCTCCATCGACGACCCGCTGCTTTCCAACAGCTGCAACATCACGGGCTTTCTGCACATGCTGGTAGCCGCCCGCGACGAAGGCGTGGAAAGTTTTGTCTACGCCGCCTCCTCCTCCACCTATGGCGATTCTCCAGAGCTGCCCAAGGTCGAGGACAAAATCGGCCATCCCCTCTCGCCCTACGCCGTCACCAAATATGTGGACGAGCTCTACGCCGACGTTTTCCAGCGCTGCTACGGCTTTTCCAGCGTGGGCCTGCGCTACTTCAACGTCTTCGGCCAACGCCAGGATCCCTACGGCGCTTATGCCGCCGTCATCCCTCAATGGTTTGCCAGCTGCCTCAAAGGCGAAACCGTCTATGTCAACGGCGACGGCGAAACCAGCCGCGATTTCTGCTACATTGACAATGTGGTGCAGGCCAACCTGCTGGCCAGCTGCGCCGGCGGGGCTGCCAGAAACAAGATCTACAACGTGGCCTTCGGCCAGCGCACCACCCTCAACGAACTCTTCGCCCTCATCCGCGAAGAAGTGGCCCGCCACAAACCCCAGGCCGCCACGGCCCAACCGGTGCACCGCGACTTCCGCGCCGGCGATGTGCGCCACTCCCTGGCCGACATCACCCGCGCCAAAACCCTGCTGGGCTATGACCCCCAGTATGACGTGCGCCAGGGCCTGCGCCTGGCCGGTGACTGGTACGCCGCCAATTTGTAAGGGATGCTTTTTGCGGGGAGAGGGGGACTGTGAGCGTTGCTGTCTTCGCTCGGAACGGCCTTCGTTATAACGGGCGAAGCCGACCAAAGCCCCCCCACACCCTTCAAAAAACGTTTCTCTCCATACGCGCCGCACAGGGCGTACCCTGACCGAAAAAGCAGGAAACCACCCGTCCATCGGGTGGTTTCCTGCTTTTTCGGTCGTTGCCCGTCTGCGCCCGCAGAACCCGTACTTACTTTTCAGTCGTCAACGCGGCGCAATCTTTCTCAGGTCTGTTTGCCTCTCCGGCAGGATACGCCTTGCGCGTCCCCTGAGAAAAGGAAGTTTTCCCTCCACACACAACTACCCCTATTTCCCCCTGCTGTTATTATAGAAGTTGATCAGGCAGCCGTCGAGGATGATCTGACGCTCGTCGGCGGTGAGTTCGCGCAGGGTCAGGGCGATCTGTTCGCATTTGGCGCCGTCGGGGGCGTCGGGGCGCAGCACATAGGCCAGAATGCCGGGGCTGGCGTTTTGCACGGCGTCACGGATATGGGGCACGGCCAGCCAGTCGCCCACGCGCAGGGTCTGTGCCAGGTCCGGGCTGACGATAAAGGGCAGCATACCCCAGTTGATGAGGTTGGAGCGGTAGCGCTTGGTGGCGTATTCCGCAGCCAGATTGGCCCAGCCGCCCAGTACCTTCTGGCAGGAGGCGGCCTGTTCGCGGGCTGAGCCGTCGCCGGGCTTGAGGGCAAAAATGGTGGAACCCAGACCCACGTTTTTGAGGTCCGCGCCGCTGGGCAGCAGGTCTTGTCCGCAAAGGGCAAAGAGCGCGCGCGCCGTGGCCAGCAGATGGGGGTCATCGGGGTGCTCCTGACGACGTTTTTCCATTTGCTGCACGGCCTTGGCCCTTTCCACATAGCCGGGATCCTTGCGTGAGAGGGTGTATTCCGCCAGTTTGGACGGATTGGAGCGCAAGGAAGAGGTCTCGCCAGAGGGGATAAGTTCGTCCGTGGTGGTCACGGGGTCGGTGATGACGCTGGCCACCTGGAGCAGCAAGTGTTGGGGCAGAGGGCTCATGCGGGGCCAGTCCGCGATATTGGGGCCGAAAACCAGGGGCGTTTCGGGCTGGGCGTGGCCAAAGCCGTTGAAGACGCGGCGGTGGTAGATAAGCGGCTCAAAGCGGTAGTGCAGGTCCACCTGGGACAGCTCCGGAGCGGACCAGTCCAGATCCGTGGCCGGGGTCAGGCGGCCGCCGTTGGCGGCGGTGGCGGCAATGGAGCGGGCGTCCATGAGAGCCACGGCGGAGAGCTGGCCGTTGGCGGGTTTGGAGCCTTCGCGGTTGGGGAAGTTGCGGGTGGCGTGACGGATAGAAAGCGCGCCGTGGGCCGGGGTGTCGCCCGCGCCGAAACAGGGGCCGCAGAAGGCATTTTTGAGCAACACTCCGGCGGCCATGAGTTTGGCGTAGGAGCCGTTGTTGACCAGGGCCAGACTTTGCGGTTCGCTGGCCGGGTAGACGGAGAGGCTGAAGGCCGCGTTGCCCGTACTTTGGCCGTTGAGCACAGCGGCGGCCAGAGAGATATTTTCAAAGCTGCCGCCGGCGCAGCCCGCAATAACGCCCTGGTCCACCCACACGCCTTTGTCGTGGATCTTGGCGCAGAGGTTCAGCCCCTTGGCCACGTCGCCGAACTGGCGCACGGCTTCGGCCTCCACTGCGGCGAAAATGTCCTTGGGGTGTTTGACCACCTCGGCCACGGGCCAGGCGTTGCTGGGGTGAAAGGGCAGGGCGATCATGGGCGTCACGCGGCTCAGGTCCACACGGATGCAGGCCTCGTAACAGGCCGGGCCTTCCAGCTGCAGGGGGGCGTAGTCCGCTTCGCGGCCGTGCAGACGCATGTAGTCGCGCACCTTGTCGTCTGTGGTCCAGATGGAGGAAAGACAGGTGGTTTCCGTGGTCATGACGTCCACGCCGCAACGGTATTCCACCGAGAGGCCAGCCACGCCGGGACCCATGAATTCCAGCACCTTGTTTTTCACAAAGCCGGACTTGAACACGGCCTCCACCAGGGCCAGGGCCACGTCCTGCGGGCCCACGCCGGGGCGGGGCGCGCCTTCCAGCCACACGGCCACCACCTGAGGGCGGGGCAGGTCGTAGGTCTTGCCCAGCAGTTGTTTGACCAGCTCCGGCCCGCCTTCGCCCACGCCCATGACGCCCAGGGCGCCGTAGCGGGTGTGGCTGTCCGAACCGAGAATCATGCCACCGCATTGAGTCATCATTTCGCGCACATACTGGTGGATGACCGCCAGATTGGGGGGCACAAAGATGCCGCCGTACTTGCGCGCGGCCGCCAGGCCGAAGAGGTGGTCATCTTCGTTGATGGTGCCGCCCACGGCACAGAGGCTGTTGTGGCAGTTGGTGAGGGCGTAAGGCAGGGGAAATTCCTTAAGGCCGCTGGCCCGTGCGGTCTGGATAATGCCCACATAGGTGATGTCGTGGGAGGCCAGAGCGTCGAAGCGGATGCGCAGCACGTTTTCGCCTTGCGGGGCCGTGTTATGCGCGGCCAGAATGCGCGCGGCCAGGGTGTTCTGCCGGGCGGCGTCAAGATCCACGCCTTTGGCGCGGGCTTCTTCGGCGCTTTGCAGGGCTGCGCCGTCAATGACCACGGGGTTGCTCACAAGCTCAATCATGGAAAAGACCTTTTAGCGTTTGGCGGTCGCTGGCGCGACGCGGGTTAGCGGGACTGCGCCGCGGCCAGTTTGCAGCCGAAGGCGATAAAAACAAAGCCGGTACAGCGTTGCAGCCAAAGCTGAAAACGGCTGTTCTCAAACACGCGCCGGACGCGGCCCAGCATGTAGGCCAGGGGCACATACCAAAGCAGACACAGGCCGGACAAAATGCCGCCCAGCAACAAAAACTGCGGGGCCAGGGAGGCGTGCGGATCCATAAACTGGGGGAGAAAGGTCAGAAAGATGAGTACAGCCTTGGGGTTGAGGGCGTTGGTCAAAAAACCCTGACGAAAAAAGTGCAGTCGTTGCCGGGCCGAAAGGCGCGGGGCCGGGGCTGCGGCGTCCGTCTGCGGCGCGACGCGGACCACGGCCGCGCGCGTGGCAGGGCCGCAGCGCAGGGCCTGGAGGCCTATCCAGATGAGGTAGGCCGCGCCCACATACTTGAGAATGCCGAACCAAAGGACGGATTGGGCAATAAGGGCAGAAATGCCCAGCATGGCCGCCGTGGTGTGCAGGCAGATGCCCACGGCCACGCCGCAGGCGGCGGCCTGCCCCTGGGGGCGGCCGTCACAAAGGGATATTTTGGCAATGAGGGCAAAGTCCGGGCCAGGCAGCACCACCAACAGGGCGGCCAAGGGCACGAACAACAGCAGGGTTTCCAGGGGTATCATGGCAGCCCCATACGGAGCGCGAACCCAGACCGGCCCGCGCTCCGGCAAAAGCGTGCGGTTACAGGAGACCGCCGACGATCTCGCCAAACTCCCGGCAGCCCACCACGCGCGCGCCGGGCACCTGGTCGGCCAGATCCGGGGTCACGGCTTTGGCGGCAATGGCCTTACCCACGGCCGTGCGGATGCGCTCAGCCGCGGCGGGCACGCCGATGTGCTCCAGCATGAGCGCGCCGCAGAGCAAAATGCTGCCGGGGTTGGCCTTGTCCTGCCCGGCGATGGTGGGCGCCGTGCCGTGGGTGGCTTCAAAGAAGGCCAGGGTGTCGGACATGTTCACGCCGGGGGCCAGGCCCAGCCCGCCCACCTGGGCGGCCAGGGCGTCCGAAAGATAGTCGCCGTTGAGGTTGGGGGTGGCCAACACGTGGTACTGTTCGGGGCGGAGCAGCGCTTCCTGAAACATGGCGTCGGCAATGCGGTCCTTGACCACCAGGCGTCCGGGCAGGGGTTCCTTTTCCGTGCAGGTGCGGTCGCCGAATTCCTGGGCGGCCACATCGTAGCCCCACTGGCGGAAGGCCCCTTCAGTAAACTTCATGATATTGCCCTTGTGCACCAGAGTAAGGCTGGGCAAACCGCGCTCCAGAGCAAAACGCAGGGCGCGGCGCACCAGGCGTTTGGAGCCCTCTTCGGTCATGGGTTTGATGCCCACGGCCGCGGTTTCGGGCACTTTGTTCACGCCCAGCTCTTCGCGCATAAAGGTGATGAGCCTGCGGGCCTCAGGCGTGCGGGCGGCAAATTCCACCCCCGCGTAGACGTCTTCCGTATTCTCGCGGAAGATGACCATGTTGACGCGCTCAGGATGTTTGACCGGGGTTTCCAGCCCGGCCAGGTGCGTCACGGGGCGGATGCAGGCATAGAGATCCAGGCCCTGGCGCAGGGCCACGTTGAGGCTGCGGATGCCCGTGCCCACGGGGGTGCCCAAGGGGCCCTTCATGGCCACGGCGGCGGTGCGCAGGGTCTGCAGGGTTTCTTCGGGCAGGGGGCTGCCCGTGGCTTTGACGGCTTTTTCGCCGGCCGACAGTTCCACCCAGTTCAGGGTGTGGTCCGGGGCTGCGGCAGCCAGCGCCGCGTCAATGACCGGGCGGGCGGCCCGCCAGATTTCCGGGCCGATGCCGTCGCCTTCAATCCAGTAAACAGTGGTGCGCATGGTGGTAGCGATCCTTGGTTGTGTGCGGCGGGGGTACGCGCGGGTTAAGCTGCGGAGCCGTTGTCGTCCGCATCGTCCGTGTCGTCCGATTCCACTTCCTGCTGCAGGGCGCGGGCCCGCTTGAGCAGCTGCTCCAGCTGGATATCCACGCTGATGACGCCCAGGATGCTGTCCCGTTCGTCGGTCACGGCGCAGGAAACCGTGATGATGAGCTTGCCTGTGAAGTGCGACTGGTAGACATCCATGATGTGCAGGTCGCCGGTCTTGCTGGGCACCTTGAACCATTCCCGCTGGGAAAAATCGTAGCCCACGGGCAGGGCTTCGTAGGTTTCCTTGTATTCGGGGTCGGTGACGGCCGAACACATCAGGCGGCCCTGGGCGTCGGTGAGGCAGCAGTACTGGATGAAGGGGTATTCCTGCACAAACTGGTGCAGGCGGGCCGCGGCCTTGGGGCCGAAGTCCAGCAGATCCTTGCTGCGGGCCAGGCGCACCATGAGGTTGGCGGAAAGCTCCCCGGCCAACTGCTTCATGTGGTCGTATTCCGAAGCGAACAGCTCCGGCATGAAGCGCTGCACCAGGGCTTCCATTTCTTCGTGCGAAAAACTGGTGGTGCGGCCGGTTTCTTCATACAGGGCCATAATGGCGTCGTAGATCTGCCCTACGGCCGGGTGCTTTTTGGAAATCTGCTGGCCCTTGGGCAGCTGCAGATTGGCGTTGATCCAGTAGGCCACACCCGCACGACCGGTCTTGTCCGTGATGATGATGGGCACAGGCCGACCCAGCAGGCGCCTGGTGTCGAAGATATTGTAGATTTCCTCATTTTTGGCCAGGCCGTCCACGTGCACGCCCGCGCTGGTGGCATTGAAGTCGCGCCCCACAAAGGGATAGTTGTGGGGGATCTGGTAGTGCAGCTCTTTTTCAAAAAATTCTACAACTTCACTGAGGATGGTGGTATCTGCCGCGGCGTCGTCGCCCGTGAGGGAGATGTACTCCACCAACAGGGCTTCCAGGGGCGTGTTGCCCGTGCGCTCACCAAAGCCGAAGAGCGTGGAATTCACCGCGCCGCAGCCGTAGAGCCAGGCTGTGACGCCGTTGACCAGCACCTTGTGAAAGTCGTTGTGGCCGTGCCATTCCAGCCATTGGCCGGGCACGCCGGCCTCGTCCGTAAAGGCGCGCACAATGCGCTGCACCGAGCGGGGCAGGCCCGCGCCGGGGTAGGGCACGCCGTAGCCCATGGTGTCGCAGAGACGTATCTTCACGGGCATGCCGCTCTGCTGCGAAAGCTCCATGAGCTTCTGGGCCAGGGGCAGACAAAAACCATAGATGTCCGCTCTGGTTACGTCCTCAAAATGGCAGCGGGGGATGATGCCCCATTCCAGAGCCTGCTCGGCCATATCCACATACATGTCAAAGGCCTGGCGGCGGGTTTTGCCCAGTTTGAGAAAAATGTGATAGTCCGACACGCTGGTGAGCAGGCCTGTTTCGTCAAATTCCATATCGCGGGCCAGGCGCAGGTCCTCCTTGGTAGCGCGGATCCAGGCCGTCACCCGCGGGAAGCGGTAGCCCCGCGCGCGGCAGACGTCGATGCACTTGCGGTCCTTGGCGGAATAAAGAAAAAATTCCGAGGCCGTGATGAGCCCGGTTTTACCGCCAAGACGGTGCAGAAAGTCAAACATTTTGGCGACCTGTTTGACCGTGTAGGGGGGACGGGCCTGCTGGCCGTCACGGAAGGTCGTGTCGGTGATGCGCATCTGCTCCGCCGGCCTGGGGGCCAGCAGCACTTCGTCAAACGAGGTGCGGCAGACACTGGTGTAAGGGAAAAGTTCGCGATAGAGCTGGGGCTTTTCCGGATCCTGCAGGGTCAGGGTGCGATCGCTCCCGCTCCGGTGGATAATGCTGCTCATGGCCGTCCCGTATGCGCTCTGCGTGCGCGGCTTTCTGGTTGTTGTGGCAGGCTTTTTATAGCGGCTTCAGCCCCGCGCGTCCAGCACTGCCGCGCGCCTGCGGCACGGGGCACTTGCCAGGCAGAGAAAAATGAAGGAAAGTCGGGGGCTGAAGCCGCGCCGGGCCGCGTCGGACCGCAGCGCAGACGGAGCGTCCGCCCGCGCGGGGTTCCATACTGCAGGCGCGCGACCGGACGCCGGAGTGGCGCGCCATTACCTTTGAGGAGCGGGCATGAGTGAATGTGTGCGCTACCCCGCGCCGGGGTGCGTTGTGGAATATATGGAGGGCAATGCCGTCCAGATCGCCATGGTCACCGAAGAAGCGGGCGGCCGCTTGCGTCTGCTCCTGCCCAACCGGCGGGAAACCCGCCTCAACGCCTCCCGCTTGCTGCCCTGGCTGGGGCCGCAGCAGGCGGCGGGCCTGAGTCGCGAGGAAGCCGTACGCCTGCTGGAAACCCACCGGGAGACCCGCGAGGCCGCCGCGGCCGCCGTGCCCCTCATGGATGCCTGGGAACTGGCCCAAGGCGAGGTGGAAAGCGCCCCGGCCCCCTGGTTTGCCGAGCTTTTTGCGAGCGCCCCCGATGTGGACGCCGTGGCCGCCTGGGGCCGGGCGCTGCTGGCCTGCAAAAGCCATTTTCGCTTTCAACCGCCGGAGTTTCAGGTCTTTTCCGCAGAAATGGCCGAGAAGCGCGCCGCCGAGGAAACAGCCCGGCAGGAGCGCGAGGCCCTCATGGCCGGCGGGGCCGCTTTTTTTCGTCTGCTCTGGGATGTGGCCTGCAAAAAACGTGTTCTGCCCCCCGCCACGGGGCCGGGCAGCGAAGACTGGCCTGATCCCCATGTGGCCCGCCGCCTGGAAGAAACGCTGCGCGCCCGCATGGCCGACCCGGAAACGCAGGAGCACGAAGCCCTTTGGCGCGGCCTGAGCAAAGGCCTGCCCGATGTGCCCCACCTGCCCCTGCAGTTGCTCATGGCCTGGGGCAAGCTGCCGCCGCACTACAACTTCTGGCTGGACAGGGCGGACTACGCGCCGGGCGACACCTGGTGGGAACCCCTGACGAATGAGGTGCAGGCCCTGGGCCTGGCCGCCACAGGCCCCGAAGCCGCCGCGCTGCCCCACTGCCCCTTGCCCTTCATGAGCATTGACAGCGCCAGCACCAGGGACGTGGACGACGCTTTTTATGTACGCGCCACGGACGACGGCCTGGAACTGACCCTGGCCCTGGCCTGCCCGGCCCTGTGCTGGGAGTTCGGCGGGCCCCTGGACCGTCTTGTGCTCCACCGGGGCAGCAGCATTTACCTGCCCGAAGGCGACTGCCACATGCTGCCCCAGTGCCTGGGCACCGGGGCCTATTCCCTGCAGGCCGGAGAGGATCGCCCGGCCTTCTGCGTGCGGGTGCGCGTGGACGCGAACGGCAGTTACGGTCCTTGCGAAATTTTTACGGCCCGCGCGCGCCTGGCCGCCAACCTGCACTACGAGGACTGCCAGGCTGTGCTGGACGCGCAGGCAGCGCAAACGCCCCTGCCGGACAACGCCGCCGCGCCCTTTGCCGACCAGCTGGCTCTGGGCCTGGACCTGGCCCGCCGGCGGCAGGCCGCGCGCATCGCCGCCGGTGCAGTGATCATGGACCGGCCGGAACCGGTCATCCATCTGCACGGCCCAGCCACAGACCCGCAGGTGGAGGTGGCCCTGGACTACCACGCTCCGGACGCCCAGCTGCTGGTGGCGGAAATGATGATCCTGGCCAGCGCCGCCGTGGCCGAACTGGCACAAAAAGCAGGCCTGCCCCTGCTCCACCGCACCCAGGACGTGGCCCTGCCCAAAGAATACGCCGGCGTGTGGACCGCCCCGGCAGACATGACCCGCGTCATGCGGGCGCTCACGCCCTCGGCCCTGGAGGTGCAGCCCCGGCCCCACGCGGCCCTGGGCCTGCCCCGCTACACGCCCATGACCTCGCCCCTCAGGCGCTATCCCGACCTTGTCAACGAAGCCCAACTGGTGCATTTTCTGCGCACCGGCGGTCCCCGCTGGGATACGGAGGCCCTCGCCGCCCTGCTGCAGACCCTGCACCCCGTGCTGGACGCCGTAGGCCAGGTGCAGCGCTTCCGCCCGCGCTACTGGAAGCTGCTCTACTTCCGCCAGCAGGGCGACAAAATCTGGTGGCCCGGCGTCATTACGGAAGAAAACGACGTCATGGTCAGCGTAAGCCTGCCGGAGCAGGGCATGTTTGTGCGCGGCAAACGGCGGCTTTTTGACGAACGGGCCTGCCCCGGCATGGCCGTGCGCCTGCGCCTGGGCAAGGTGCAGCCCCTGTACAACGAGATGCAGATCCTCGAAGCCATGACGGCGGAGTGAGCCCGTTTTTACCTCTGCGCGGAGAATCCCCATGCTGGAAGCGCTGTGCATCGCCCTGGCCTATGCCCTTGGCTCCGTGCCCTGGGGCCTGGTCATCGCCAAAACCTTTTGCGGGGTGGACCCGCGCCTGGACGGCAGCCGCAACACCGGGGCCACCAATGTGGCCCGGCTCTGCGGCTTTGGCTGGGGCGTGGTCACCCTGGCCTGCGACGTGCTCAAGGGCGCGCTGCCCGTGTGGCTGGCCCTGCGCGTCAACCCCGCGCCCCTGTTTGTGAGCGCCGTGGCCCTGGCCTGTGTGCTGGGGCACGTTTTTTCCTGCTTCATGCGGTTCAGGGGCGGCAAGGCCGTGGCCACCAGCATAGGCGTGTTCCTGCCCCTGGCCTTCTGGCCCCTGCTGGCCGCCAGCCTGCTGTGTGTGCTGATTATCTGGCGAAGCGGCTACGTTTCCCTGGGTTCGCTCGCCCTGGTCACGGCCCTGCCCCTGGGTCTCTGCCTGACCGGCCAATGGGCCTGGCTGCCCTTGGCTCTCTGCGTCTGGGCCCTGGTGGTCTGGAAGCACCGCGAAAATATCGCCCGCCTGCGCGCCGGCACGGAAAAAACCTGGCGCAAGGGCAAAAAATAAGTTGCAGCACGCTGCAGTAAAAGGAGTTGGACCATGACCGCGGATTTTCCGGCCTACAGGGGCCGTATGGAATATGTCTGCCTGGACTGCGGGGCCCGTTACCCCGGCGACAGCCTGCTCTACACCTGCCCCCAGTGCGGCGGCGTCTTCCTGCTGGAAAACCTTGACTTTGACCAGCTCAAAGCCCGCAGCGGGCAGGAATGGCGCACGCTTTTCGACAGCCGCGCCGCCAGCCGCACCACTGCCCTGCGCGGCATTTTTCGCTACTATGAGCTGCTGGCTCCCCTGCTGGAAGAAGACGACATCGTCTACTTGGGCGAAGGCCTTACCCCCATCGTGGAGGCCGCTCCGGCCCTGCGCGCCCTCGTGGGCCAGCCCTTTGCCTACAAGAACGACGGCCAGAACCCCAGCGCGTCCTTTAAGGACCGCGGCATGGCCTGCGCCTTCAGCTATCTCAAATGGCTCTGCCGCCGCCATAACTGGGACGAAGTGCTCACGGTCTGCGCCTCCACGGGCGATACCTCCGCCGCTGCCGCCCTGTACGCCGCCTATGTGGGCGCGCCCCTCAAATCCGTGGTGCTGCTGCCCCACGGCAAGGTGACGCCCCAGCAGCTTTCCCAGCCGCTGGGCAGCGGGGCCACCGTGCTGGAACTGCCCGGCGTGTTTGACGACTGCATGAAGGTGGTGGAGCTGCTGGCCGAAAATTACCGCGTGGCCCTGCTCAATTCCAAAAACAGCTGGCGCATCCTGGGGCAGGAATCCTACGCCTACGAAACCGCCCAGTGGTACGGCTGGAATGTGGCCGACCTCTGCCTCTTTGTGCCCATCGGCAACGCGGGCAATATTACGGCCATTATGTCCGGCTTCCTCAAGCTGCTGGATCTCGGCATCATCACGGCCCTGCCGCGCGTCTTCGGCGTGCAGTCCGAACACGCCGATCCGGTCTGGCGCTACTATGACGCTCCCGCCGCCTCGCGGCACTGGCAGCCCGTTACAGTGCAGCCCAGCGTGGCCCAGGCCGCCATGATCGGCAACCCCGTGTCCTTCCCCCGCGTGCGCCGTCTGGCCGAACGTTTTGTGGAAAAAGGCGGCCCACGCGCCTTTCAGGTGGTGCGCGTCACCGAGCAGCAGATCATGGACGCCATGCTCCTGGCCAACCGCCACGGGCACATTGCCTGCACCCAGGGCGGCGAATGCCTGGCCGGCCTGCGCAACGCCCGCGAGCTGGGTCTTATGAACGACAACGAACACGCCCTGCTGGACGCCACAGCCCACGCGCTCAAATTCTCCGGCTTCCAGGACATGTATTTTTCAGACAGCTTTCCCCCGGCCTACGGCGTTACCCCGGACAAGAGCCTGGCCAACCGCCCGGAGCTCCTCCTGCCCGAAGCCGAACGCCAGGACTGCAGCCTCGAAGACTTTACCCGCAAAGGCGCTGCGGCCGTGGTCCGCCGCCTGGGCCTGCAGAAAAAGGGGTAGAAGTTTTTTGTGGGGGAAGGGGACTTCTGAGAACAAAAGCTCCCCTTTCCCCACAACTGCCCACCTTTCCTACTCTTCCGTTGCGTCGATTTCCGGCGTGGGGAATTCCCATTGGCCCGGCAGGGGCGCGGAAACCTCGGCCTGCGTGCCCAGGTAGGGGTTGAAGTAGCCGTAGCGCAGCCAGGGACAGACTTTTTTAAGCCGTTTCATAAAGCGGGTCAGACCCATGCCGGGTTCCGGGTCAAGGCCCTCCGCAGGCACGTCCGCAGGGGGCTGCGTCGGGTCCGGGGCAAGGGCAGCAGTAGCGGCGTGCATCTGCCGAAAGTGCCATTCCGGGTCGATATTCAGATTGCGCCATTGAATCATGCTTACGCCGTCTTCGCCCACCAGACGGGCCAGAGCTTCCAGTTCGGCTTCTGTGTCGGTGATGCCGGGGAAATAGAGCAGGTTGAGGGAGACCCAGAGCCCCAGGCTGCGGCCTGTGCGGATGGCCTGGCGTACGTCCTCCAGACTGTAGTTGGTGGGGCGGTAGTAGCGGGCGTAATGGTCGGGCCGGGCGCTGTTGAGGCTGACGCGCAGGCTGGTGAGCCCGACCGTGGCCAGGCGGGCCACGGCTTCGGGGCGGGAGGCGTTGGTATTGCAGTTGACGGTGCCCTCGCCGCCCTGAGAGCGGAAAAGGCGGACGCTTTCTTCCAGCAGATCGGGATTCATGAGGGGGTCGCCCTCACAACCCTGGCCAAAGGAATAGATGGGCGTACGGGTTTCACGCGCGGCGTGCACGGTCATGACCTGAGCCACTTCTTCGGGGGTGGGGGTGAACTCCAGCCGGCACTGGGGCGTCGTCACAACGGGAGAATCCGCCTCCTGAGCCGAGATGCAGCCCACGCAACGGGCGTTGCAGGTCCGGGAGGTGGGCAAGGGGGCCTCGTAGCGGCCCAAGGCGAAGTTGCGCGCGGCGGGGCAGTCGTAGCGGGCCACGCAGTTATCCAGAATGTGGCGGATAAGACGGTTCTGCGGATAGTCGCGCAGCAGTTGGCGCGCGCCCTGCTCGATGCGCTTGCGCGGGATGTGGGCAAAAACCTGACGGGGGTCGTCGTCTACGCGGCGGGCGCAGATATAGAAACGCCCGTGGGCAAAACCCACAGCGCCGTAAGCAAAGAGGGGCAGCAGGGGCGCGCCGGGCTCTGTTTTGTAGGCGGGGTGAGCGGCCAACGTGTGCCCCGGCGCGGCAAAGGCGGCCACAGCCAAGGGGGCCTCGCCTTCGGGCTCGCGGATAAGGCCCGTCTCCGGGTCCAGGCCCACGGCGCGGCGGCCGGGCAGCAAAAAAAATTCGCTTTCGTCCGGCAGGGGGATAAGTTCGTCCGGCCGCGGCAGCCCCCATTCCGCGCCCCGGCGACAGACCAGCAACAGCTGGGGATCGTCATAAATATTGCCCTGGGCGTCAGCCATGACCAGGTGCGGCGTAACGTGTCTGGCAGCCATAAAACCTCCTTGCCCCCGCGTGGGCGAACGGCTATAACAACAGGCCGGGCCCGCCCGGCCCGCAGTTTGGGAGGCCCGCCGTGTTTTCGTTTATGTTATTTATTTTTCTTTGTTTTTTCGGCATCCTGGCCGTACTTTTTTATATGCTGCGCAGCCAGGAAAAGCTGTGTCAGTCTTTGCGGGATGAGCACGCCCAGCTGCGTGTGCTGCTGCGCGCCCTGGAATCCCGCCTGGACGCCCTGTGCGCCGCGCGTGGGGAACAGGCCTCTCCAGCCCACGCCGTGGAGCTCAGCGCCCGTCCGTCCCCTGCGGAAGACCCCTTGCTGCGGTTGAGCTTTGACCCCCCGGACCAGCCCTCGGCGGGACACGCGACGCGGGACGGTCAGGGCGTAGACCCGGCCCTGGACCTGCATTTTGATCCCGAAGACGACGTGCCGCGCCGGTAAGATGACCGTTTGGCCTGACGATTTCAACGCAAATTTTCGCCCGGCGGCGCGCTGTGTGCCGGCGCGACTGCGTGCATCCGCCTGCGGCGTCTTGGGCCTTTCTCCGCAGGGAGCTTTTCCACTGCGGATTGTGACAGCGCGGCAACGTTCCGGCCGAGACGGGTCAGACCGTGCCCCTGGCGGCGTCCAGGTAGGCTTGGCGCAGGCCGGGACAAAGTTCGGCCTCGGCCCAGTGCAGATAGAGCAGGCGCAGGCTGCGCTCCCGGATCAGGGCGGCGCAGCGGCGACGTCGGCGCTGCAGGGCCGGCGCAGCCGTAAGCAGGGCGCGTGTGCGCAGGGTAAAGGTCTGCGCACGGTGCCATTCTCTGTGAGCGGCGTCCACGGCGGCCAATCCGGCTTGGCCCAGGTCTGCGGCCGCGCGCGGATGCTCCAGCCAGTGGACTATGCGGCGGCAGGCGTCCTCCGGATTGCCCGGTTCGTAACAACTGAGCTCTGCACCGTCCGTAAACAGCTCCGTAAGGCCGTGGCCGATGCGCGGCGTTACCAGGCAACCGCCGCAGCCCAGGGCCTCAAAGACGCGAAAATTCAGGTCACCGTGCTCACAGTGGTTGAGGATAACGCGGGCGCGGGGGTAGAGGGCCCGGTAGGAGCCGCTGGTAACACGCAAACCGGGCAAACGCGCCTGCAGAGCCTGCAAAAAGGCGGCGCGCCGGGGCATTTCCGGCCGTTGGCTGCCCACGAACAGGCAGTCGTATTCCTTGGGCGCGTCTGGCTGGGGGGCGTCTTCGCGCCAGGCAAAGGCCGGCGACCACCACACCCGCCCGGCGGGCAGAAAGGGTCCGGAAAAACGCGGCACATAGTCCCGCAAAGAAACCAGACAGGCGTCAAAAGCCTGAGCGTAAAGGGCTTGCCAGGCGTGGATATGGGCGTCCACGCTGTAGAAAATCGTGAGACAAGGAAATTTTTCCACCCCCAGCACAAAGGGGGCACGGCTTTTGTCGGCCACTACCAGCACGTCTGGCGTGAAGCCCGCCAAGCGACACAAATCGTCCCAGCCGTAGGCCTGAGGCGTTTCAAAGTTGTGTGTGGCCACCGCGTCCCAGCCGCACTGCCGCAGGGAGCGACAAAAAAAAGGGTTGCCTATCCACAAAAGCCGCCGCATGACCATCCTTGGGCAAAGGGGGAAAAGGGGAGACCTTGCCCTGTCCGCCCGGAATCCGGTCGTCCGGGGCCCTGAAGGCGCGGTCCCGAAGGCGCTGTTGCCAAGCTGCCCGGGATGCAATAAATTAAAGACTTAGCCCTGACGCGCACCAGCGTCAAGGCGCGAGATCGCCATGCTGCTCTGCCCTCGCCCCATACGCCTTTTGCTGCGCGTCCTGCTGGCCCTGCTTCTGGGCTTGGCCCTCCTGGCCCTTGGGCTGGTGCTGCTGGCGCAGAGCAACCCCCGCAACCTCACCGACCGCGCCCTGGCCATGATCTCGGCCCGCAGCGGTCTGACCATAAGCGCCGAAGCCGTGAGCGTGGCCGTGCTGCCGTTGCCCTCCCTGGCCCTGACCAATGCCGCAGTGCAGGGCGCGGACTGGCAGCTCCACGCCGCTTACGCCACAGTGCGGCCGGACTTTCTGGCCCTGCTGCGCGGCGCATTTGTCCCGCGTCACATCCGGTTGTTGCGTCCCCGTCTGGAAGGGACTCTGCCCCTGCCGCTGGCCGCGACCCTGCCGCCCCAGGCCGACACGGCCGAACCCGGCGTTGATCCCAAAACTTCCGGACCGGGCACCCCAACCCCCAAGACAGCCGTGCCGCCCGCGCCTGCCGCTGCAACGCCCGGCAGCACGGACAAACCCGACGCCCCGCAGCCCAATGCCCCTTCCGCCGCGCCTGTGCCGTCCCCCAGCCAGACCGCGCCGCCCTCAGGCTCCCCTGCCGCTCCTGCCCCACAGCCGCCCGCCGACCCGCCTGCGGCCGTTGCAGCCGCGCCCTTTGATCTGACGGCCCTGGGCCTGACCGGCCACTGCCGCCTGAGCATTGAGGACGGCGCGGCCCTGGTGACAGGCGCAGACAAGGCCCTGCTGCGGCTGGAGAAGCTGGACTGCGATCTGGATCTGACCCCGCCCGCCCGCCTCAAAGGCCGCCTCAGTCTGGCCCTGGCCCGGCTGAAGCCCGCGGGCGGCGCCGCCTGGCAGCTTACGGATCTGCATGCGGAAGGCCGCACAGACCTGGTCGCCCCCCTGGAGCACAGCCCCCGCCTTACCCTGGCGGGGGAACTGCGCCTGCCGGGCATGCTGGAACGCCTGCGCCTGAACAGCACACTGACCACCGACGCCCAGGGCTGGCGCTTACGCCCTGTCCTGAGCGGTGAGCTGCGCAAGGACGGCGTGGTCCTGCCCTTCCGGCTCACGGGCACGGCGGCCATGCCCGACCGCGCGGCCCGGCGCGTACTGCTGGAGAACGTGCGTCTGCACCTGGACCGGGACGACGTGGTCCTGGACGGGCAGTTGGCGCTGGGCGCCGCGGCCCCCGGCGGCTTCAGCCTTGAGGGCCGTTTGCGGCTCATCCGCGTAAGCCTCACCCAGTGGCTGGGTTTTGGCCGGATCATTGCGCCCGGTCTGCAGTGGGCCCTGGACGATCTCACCGAAGGCGCACTGGATTTTACGCTGGACGGCACAGGCCTGCGCGTGCCGCACATTGCGGTAAGCGCCGCAGGCAGCCGGTTTACGGGTTCCGGCGGCGTGGCCCAATGGCGCAAGCCCGAACTGGTGCTGGACCTGCGCGCCCCGCGCGTGGACCTGGGCCGCGCCCTGCCAGAATCTCTGGGCACGCTGCCCGCCGAGCCGCAGTACGGTCACGGTCCCCTCACGCCCTTGCCCGGCGCCCCCGTACTGCCCGGGGAAGTGGGCCTGGACTACAACATCCGCCTGGCGGCGGACAAGGTGGACTACGGCCCCCTGGCCATCGACGACGCCCTGGTGGTCATCCGGCAAGGGCTGGTGGATGCGAACACACGGCTGGAGGACACGGTGCTGGAGGTTTCCGGCGGACTGTACGGGGGCAGCGTCAAGGGCGAGACCGTGCTGGGCGGGGACAAAAGCCTGCCCTATGCCATCCGCATGCACTTCCGCAACGTCAACGGCGCGGATCTGGGCCGGGCGCTCAGCGTCATGCCCGTGAGCGGCGGCACTCTGCGCGCGGATGTGGACATTATGAGCCAGGGCCGGGAGCTGGACGTTTTTTTGCGCAGCCTGCGGGGCACAGTGAGCGCCAGGGCCGAGAAAAGCAGGCTGCGCAGCCTGCACGGCGGGCAGAATACGGGCGGCGCGGCCTTCAACGCGCTGGACGTGGGGCTCAAGCTCAAGGGCGGCGCCTGGGACCAAGGCCGTCTGGGGCTGGACGGACAGTGGACGGCCACCCTGGCGGACGCAGGCCTGGAGGCCGGTACCGAACTCAACGGCATGCTTTGGTTCGGCGGCGACGGCACGGGCGGCGGCGACCTGGAGCTGCGCAGTCTGCCGGGCTCCCTGGCTCTGACCCTGAGCCCGGAACGTACGGGCCGCCCTGAGGCCCTGCGGGCCACAGTAACCGGAGCCTTCACCTGTCGGGCGGCGCGCGGGCAGCTGAACGTGCGCAATGGGCACTTCAACGCCCTGGGGGCCGAGGCCCACGGCGACGTGCAGGTCAATCTGGGGGGAACACCTTCCTGGCAGGGCAAACTTTCTGCTTACAGCCCGGACCTGAGCCGTAGTCTGCGCCTGGCCGGCTACAGCGTCAGTGTGCCCGCCGCCTGGAACAAACTGGAGATGGACGCCGCCTTCAAGGGCGAGGCCGGCAAGCTGGATCTTTCCGGCATCCGCGCCAAGCTGGACCAGAGCCTGCTTACCGGCAGTCTGGGGCTGGACTGGCGGCAGGCCTTCAGCCTGAACTACAAGCTGGCTGTGGACCGGCTGAACCTGGACCGCTACCTGGGCGACAGCAAAACCCCCGCCGCAAAAACGCGCAAGACCACAGACAAGATCTGGGATCTGCGCTGGTTGCGCGCCTTCCGCGCCAAGGGCGAACTGCAGGTGGGCGAACTGACCTCCTGGAAGTTGCGGACCCGCCAGCTGCGCCTCACCAGCAACCTGGAAAAAGGCCGCCTGCACTACGAGGCCAGCGCTGCGGATTTTTACGGCGCCCCCCTGCACAACCAGGGCAACATGACTTTTAACAAAGGTCTTGAGTTTGAAAATACCCTGGCTGCAGAGGGCTTCAACCTTACCGCCGCCAGCCGCGACAGGGGCGGCGCCGCTGTTCTGGGCGGCAAAGGCGTGCTGCATTCCTCTGTACGCGGGCAATTGGACGGGCCGGGGCAGATGCCCGCCCGGCTGGACGGAGCCTGGGATTTTACCGTGCGCAACGGCACCTATCAGCGCCGCGCGGAGGACGGCAGCCTCAAAGGCAGCCCCACCCGTTTTGACGCGGCCGGGGCCTCAGGGGGCATCGCCAAGGGTGTAGTGCGCACTAGTGATTTTTATCTCAAAGGCAAGGGTCTGAACGTAAAGGGCGGCGGCTGGATCGACTTCAACAACGACACCCTGGACTGCAACTTTACCGTCAACATGAAGAATTTCCCGGATTTTCCCCTGCGTCTGTACGGCAGCCTGGACAACAGCAAAACTTCCATCGGCGCGGGCACCTTGCTGCTCAACACCATCGGCGGCATCACCCAGGGATTTATAGACATCCTCGGCGGGGTGGTGGAAGGGACGTGGCGGCTGTTCCGGTAAAAAGCTGCCCATCACAAACGCCCCACCGCTGCTGTTCTTCCTCTATCCCCATATGGAACAAGATCGTGTCGGCCACGGCAGCCGCATCCTGGGCCAGTCCGTGGGCGATGCGCCTTTCCCGCTGTGGAAGGAACGGATTTTGTCCCGCCGCCCCGTTGACATAAGCGCGGACGGGGGCTAGTGTCAGCGTGTGTTCTTTTTTGCACAACCAGCCCCTGCGGCGGTTGTGTTGACGGCAGGCCGGACGGTTCGGTGGCGGCATGGTTTTTTGTTGCGGACTGTGCTAGCCTGCCCGATACTTGTGGGCATTGCGGCGCTGCACCGGCCTGGCTTCCGCGGGCGTTTGCCGGCGGCGGGGCGGCGGGCCTGTCACGCGCCATGAAAAACAATCTCTGTAAGCAGGAGGAGACGCGGTGAATATCCTTATCTTCGGACCCAACGGCAGCGGCAAGGGCACCCAGGGCGACCTTATCAAGCAGAAGTACAACCTGGCCCACATAGAATCCGGCGCCATTTTCCGCGAGCACATCGGCGGCGGCACGGAGCTGGGCAAAAAAGCCAAGGCCTACATTGACCGCGGCGACCTGGTGCCCGACGACATCACCATCCCCATGGTGCTGGACACCCTCAAATCCAAAGGGCAGCACGGCTGGCTGCTGGACGGCTTTCCCCGCAACATGGTGCAGGCCGAAAAACTGTGGGGCGCCCTGCAGAAAGAAAATATCCCTCTGGATTACGTAGTGGAAATCCTGCTGCCCCGTGAGGTGGCCAAAAACCGCATCATGGGCCGCCGCTTGTGCAAAAACAACAACAACCACCCCAACAATATCTTCATTGACGCCATCAAGCCCAATGGCGACAAGTGCCGCGTCTGTGGCGGCGACCTTTCTTCTCGTTCCGACGACCAGGACGAGGCCGCCATCAACAAACGGCATGACATCTATTACAATACCACGGACGGCACCCTGGCTGCCGCCTATTTCTTCAAAAATCTCGCCGCTCAAGGCAAGACCAAGTACATTGAGCTCAACGGCGAAGGCAGCATTGATTCCATCAAGGAAACCCTGCTCTCCAAACTGGCCTGACCTTTAACGCCCTCCACCCCCCCCGATGACGCGCGTGCTCATGGGGGGTGGGGCGGCGTTTGTGTCGTCCGCACGGGGTCCAGGCCCCCAGGCCCCGGCCATGGGACTTTACAGAACCCGTCCGCTGGAATACATATCCGACTTCGCGCTGCCTGGCGCGACACGGCAACCCTGCTTCTGGAGGGTTGCCGCTTGCTTTAACGCCGTCCAACTGCGCTGTCGGGCGGCGTCAACATACCGAACGCAAAGTCCTTTTCAAGGAGTCACGCATGGATGTGTTTGATCAGGCCACAGAATTGGAACGTCTGGACCGCGAATCGGCCCTGGTGCGGGCGCGCGCCGCAATTGACCGAGGCGGCCCGGAATGGATAGACGGCGTGGCCTGCTGCCGCGAGTGTGGGGATCCCATCCCCCAAAAGCGGCTGGACGCGCTGCCCGGAGTGGGGTTGTGTCGCGCCTGTCAGGAAGAACGCGAGGGCGAAGGGCAGTAGTTTTTTTGCTGCCGCCAGGGTGGGCTCTACGCCCGGCAGATTTTCCCCTTGCGGGGGAGCCCCTTGCCATTTTTTTATTGCCCTGCGGGCACGGCGGCTTTTCTGCATACAGCGTTTAGGCCGCCTCCGGCGAGGGCAGGGGGCCAAGGGCGGGACTGCGTCCCCCCTTAGGCCCCCCACACCCCCCATAACCCCCGCTTCCAAAGACAGCCCGACCATGGCCGGTGCGGCTGGGACGCGGCGCATAAGCGCCGTACCCCCTTATGCCGGGCACAACAGCCGCAGCCCCCACAGCCCGTAGCCGCAGCCGCGGCCCATGACTGGCCAGCAGCGTTGCCCCACAAGCTGTCACAGCGTTTGCCGTCAGCCTTTCCTCAATCCTGACTGGGCGATAGCGGAACTGTGCCCCTTTATGTCGCGCTCAACTTCCCCAAAAACTGCCCGTTGAAGGGGCTTGCCCCCGTCTTTGGTGTAGACCCCCGTAGACCCGGAGAGGGTTTTATCCAAACGAAAAAAGGACTCAGGTATTTCTACCTAAGTCCTTGATTTCTATGTGGTGCCGAGGGACAGAATTGAACTGCCGACACGGGGATTTTCAGTCCCCTGCTCTACCAACTGAGCTACCTCGGCCCGCAGGCTGCCGCACTTCAGTTGAAACATTCAGCGGCTGGAAAAGTCTTGTACCCGCTTGGGCCTCCTTTGGCAAGTGTTTCGCGCCATATTTTTTTGCCAACGGCTTGAAAAGCCCTCGACTTCCGGCCATACTGCCCCTGTTGTCACCCCATCCCAAGGATACTCACGTGCCTTTTCGTGCTCCTATTCCGCCCACGCTCCGCGATCTGCAGGCCCTGCGCAATCTGAGCGTGCGGCGGGTTGCGGCCCAGGCTGTCCTTACCGGCGGCGTTACCGGGGCCGTTATCGGCTTATTCCGCGCGGCCTACGATCTGATCAACGAGCGGGCCACGGCCCTGCTGCGCGCTTATGACCTTCACGACCCGCTGGTCATGGGCCTGATCGGCGCAGGCCTTGTCCTGCTGGCGGGTCTGGCCCTGTTGGCCCTGCGGCTGGAGCCGCTGGTGGGCGGCAGCGGTATCCCGCAAGTGGAACTTATGGTGCGCGGGCAGGCCCGCATGTGCTGGTGGCGCGTGCTGCTGACCAAGTTCTGGGGTACGCTGGTTTCCCTTACCGGCGGGCTTTCCGTTGGGCGCGAGGGCCCCTGCATCATGATGGGCGCGGCCGTGGGTGAAGGCGTGGGGCGTCTGTGGCGGGAAAGCGACGCCCGGCACATGCCCCGTTACCTGGTGGGCGGCGCTGTGGCCGGCATGACTGCCGCCTTTGGCGCGCCCCTGGCCGGCATGTGCTTTGCCTTTGAGGAAATGAAGACCATCCTCAGCGTGCCGTTGCTGCTGTTTACCGGGCTGTGCGCCCTTTCTTCCTGGTATGTCATTGAGGGCCTGTTCGGTTTTGGTCTGGTGTTTCCCTTCCACAGTCTGGCGGCCCTGCGCTGGGACCAATGGTGGCTTATCCCCACCCTGGGCCTGAGCATGGGGGCTCTGGGCGCGCTCTATAATGTGGCGCTGCTGCGGCTGACCCGTTTTGAAGACCGCTGCCGTCTGCTGCCCCGGCCTTTGCGGGTGCTGCTGCCTTTTGCCTGCGCCGGGGCCTTGCTCTACGTCTACCCTCAGGTGCTCGTTGGGGTGGGGCTGAGTGCGACGGCCCTGGAGGCGCTGCCCTTGCCTCTGGACGCACTGCTGCTTCTGCTGGCCGTCAAAATGGCTTTTTCCTGCCTGAGCTTTGCCTCCGGCGTTTCCGGCGGTCTGCTTATGCCCCTGCTGCTCATGGGCTCCCTGGCCGGGGCCTGCGCCGCGGCCGCGCTCAACCTGGCCCTGCCTATCCCCCCAGCACAGACTGCCACCGTGCTGACCCTGGCCATGTCCGGTCTGTTTGCCGCCTCAGTGCGCGCTCCCCTTACGGGCGCGGCCTTGCTGCTGGAAATGACCGGGGCCTTCCATAACGCGCCGGTGGTGGTGCTTACGGCCTATATAGCGGCCTTTACCGCCAATGCCCTGCATGTGGAACCCGTCTATGATAGCCTGCGCCGTCGCTGTCTGGACTTGGCCGGACCGCCCGCCATGTCTTGATCTCTGGGCGACGGGCCCTGCGAGCCACCCCGACGACACGACTTTATTGGCATATATCATGGTGAAATAACTGATTTTTTAAAAAAATGCTTGCGCTTTGGTTTTTGAATGGCTATGGTCACCGTTTATAAAGCCAACTAGGCTCTTGTGGAGTAGCTATGACCCGTAAAGACCGCACCGAAGGCATTTTCAGCCGTCGCGAAGTGCTGGACGAAAGCGAACGTCGCCAGTACTGCCTTATTCAGCTCAAGGAGCTGCTCGCCTATGCGTACCGCTATTCCGAAGACGTAAAAAAACGCTTCGACCGTGCGCAGTTCAATGTGGAAAAGTTCAAGACGCTCTCGGACATCAAGCACATTCCCATTCTGAAAAAGAAGGAACTCATCTTTTTGCAGTCTATGGGACCGCGTCTGGGTGGGCTGCTGACCAAGGACATTGGCGAACTCAAGCGTGTTTTTCTTTCCCCCGGTCCCATTTTCGATCCCGAAGACCGTGGCGAAGACTACTGGGGGTATACGGAGGCCTTCTACTCCGTGGGCTTCCGGCCCGGCGACGCGGTGCAGAACACCTTCAACTACCAGCTGACCCCGGCGGGCCTCATGTTTGAAGAGCCCCTGCGCAACCTGGGCTGCGCGGTCATCCCGGCCGGGCCCTCGGACGCCGCCACCCAGCTGGACATCATGCAGAAGCTGCGCGTTTCCGGCTATGTGGGCACGCCCAGTTTTCTCATGCACCTGGCGCAGAAGGCCGAAGAAAAAGGCCTTAATCTGCGTAAGGATCTCTTTCTGGAAGTGGCCTTTGTTACCGGCGAGCGCCTGTCCGAAAAAACCCGTTCGCAGATGGAAAAAAAGTACGACCTGGTCATGCGCCAGGGCTACGGCACGGCGGACGTGGGCTGCATCGGCTATGAATGCTACCACAGGACCGGCCTGCACATTGCCAACCGCTGCTATGTGGAAATCTGCCATCCGGATACGGGCATTCCGCTTAAGGACGGCGAGGTGGGCGAGATTGTGGTCACGGCCTTTAACAAGACCTATCCGCTCATCCGTCTGGCCACGGGCGACCTTTCTTATATTGATCGCAGCCCCTGCGCCTGCGGCCGCACCAGCCCGCGTCTGGGCAGCATTGTGGGCCGCGTGGACACTACCGCCCGCATCATGGGCATGTTCGTCTACCCGCACCAGGTGGAGCAGGTCATGAGCCGGTTTGAGGAAATCAAACGCTGGCAGATTGAAGTCACCAACCCCGGCGGCATCGACGAAATGACCCTTTATGTGGAGACCAGCGGCTTCAAGCGCGAGGAAGAACTGCTGCACCAGTTCCGTGAGAAGATCAAGCTGCGTCCGGAACTGCGCGTGCTGGCGCCGGGCAGCCTGCCGCCGCAGATCCGTCCCATTGAGGACAAGCGGCACTGGGATTAGCTCTTTTTCGTCTCCGGCGAAGTCCAGAGGCCCTTGGCGGCCGGGGCGCGTAGACCGCGTTTCCCGCCCCCAGGGGCCTTTGGCGTCTGGGCTCCGACCGCCGCGCAGAACGCTGCCTGCCGTACCTATTCTGTACGCAACCAGCACGATTTGCCAGAAACAAACCCGGCCAGGGTACGCACGCCGCAGTCGCGTAGGGAAAAACGTTTTTTGAAGGATGAGGGGCGTGGGGGGAAGGGAACTTTTGTTCACAAAAGTTCCCTTCCCCCCACAAAAATGGTTTCTTCCCCTACGCCTTTCCTACGCTTGCGGCGGGGTGGCGGGCTTGCCGGCCAGGACGGCGTCCAGGTATCGGGCCCAGGCTTCGCCGAGGGCAAAGAGGCGTTCGCGGGGCAGAGCGCTGCTGTCGTAATGGATGAGCAGGGAGCCGCTCAGGGTATTGCACTCCACGGCATGTACGCCGGGCACGGCTTCCATGCCGGTTTTGGCGGTATGGGCCACATGGTCGTGCAGCAGGGCAGGATGGCGGATGCGCACGCGGCCGTCCATGAAGCTGCGTACGTATTTAAGCAGATGCAGGGGGGCGCTCAAAGCGTATCTCCTCTTCCGGCAGGGCAGGGGGCAGGTGGGGGCGCATGGCGTTGAGGGCCACGCCCAGGGTAGTGAGGTTGTGCAGCAGGGCCGAGAGGCCTGGGCCCAGAACCATAAACATGCCGCCCAGCAAAAAGAGGCTGTTGAGAGTCATGGTGGCGGCGAAGTTGTAACGGATGCGCTGCAGGGTGCGCTGGCCCAGTAGGCGTGCGCTGACCAGTCCTTCCAGGCTGGGATGGGTGAGCAGGACGTTGGCCACCTCGCGGGCCAGGTCCGTGCCGTCGCTCATGGCCACGCCCACGTGGGAGGCTGAGAGGGCCGGGGCGTCGTTGATGCCGTCGCCCACCATCAGCACCTTGCAGCCCTGGGCCGTAAGCTCCTGAACAATGCGGGCTTTGTCGGCGGGCAGCACCTGGGCGCGGAATTCTTTGATGCCGACGCTGGCGGCCACGGCGCGGGCCGTGCGCTCGTCGTCGCCCGTAAGCATGAGCACGCGTTTGACGCCCAGGTCCTGCAGGCATTGCACCACGCGCGGCGCTTCAGGGCGCAAGGGGTCTTCAATAGCCACCATGCCGGCCACGCGGTCGTCCTCGCTCATAAAGAGCAGGGAGCGGCCCATGGCGCTTTGGCGCTCCATTTCTTCCCGCAGGGGGGAGAGGTCCACGCCTTCGTCATGTTCCACATAGTGGCGGCTGCCCACGCGGATTTTTTTGTTGTGCAGGGTGGAGGCCACGCCGTGGGCCACCACATAGTCCACACGGGCGTGTTCTTCTTCGTGCTGCAGGCCCTCCTGCGCGGCCTGGCGCACCACGGCACGGGCCACGGGGTGGGGAAAGTGCTCTTCCAGGCAGGCCATGACGCGCAGCACTTCGTCCCGCTGAAAGCCCGGCGCGGGAAAGACCCCGGCCACGGCGGGGCTGGCCTGGGTGAGGGTGCCGGTTTTATCAAAAACCACGGTATCCGCTTCGCTGAGGGCCTCCAGGTAGCGGCCCCCCTTGATGGCCATGCCGTGGCGCGCGCCTTCGCGCATGGCGGCCAGCACGGCCAGGGGCGTGGCCAGCTTGAGGGCGCAGGAGTAGTCCACCAGCAGGACGGCGGAGGCCCGGCGGAAGTTGCGGGTCAGCAGCCAGACCAGACCGAAAAGGCCAAAGGTAAAGGGCACGGCCATGTCGGCCAGGCGTTCGTATTTGCCCTGGATGCCGGCCTTGAGGGCTTCTGATTCTTCAATAAATCTGACGACCTGACGCAGGCGAGTGCCGTCGCCCACGCTTTTGGCGCGGATGACCAGGCGGCCTTCCTCCACGGCGGTGCCGGCGTAGACCGTGGCTCCCGGCGTGCGGCGCACGCCCAAGGGTTCACCGGTCATGGAGGACTGGTTCACCAGGGCGCAGCCTTCCACCACTTCGCCGTCCACGGGGATGGAACCGCCATCGCGCACCACCACCAGGTCGCCTTCGCGTACCTGGGAGAGGGGTACGGAAACTTCCGTGCCGTCCACCAGCAGCCAGACGTTTTCTACATTGAGGGCCAGACTTTCGGTGAGCGTGGCCATGGAGCGGCGACGGGTCCAGTATTCCAGGGTTTCGCCCAGGCCCAGCAGTACGGTGAGCATGCTCACCGTGCGGAAGTCGCGCATGACGAGCGAAGCCCCGATGGCGGCCGCGTCCAGCACGTCCACGCTGAGCCGGCCGTGCAGCAATGCGCCTACCCCTTTGCAGAGAAAGGGTACGGCCGCGGCCACGGCGGTAACGATGCGCAGGGCAAAGGGCAGCAGAGGGCGTACAAAAATATAGCGGAACAGAGGCATGAGCCCTTGCACGGGGGTGAGCTCGCCTTCGTCCGGTCCCTGGGGGATATCCAGGCTGTCGTAAGATGCGGCCGCGCCCACCAGCAGGGTCAGGGCATCGGTGCGGGCTTTGTCATTGGCATAGAACAGCAGCAGGCTGCCCGTAACGGGGTTGCAGCGCACGTCCTCAATGCCGGGCAGGGTGGCCAGGGCTCCGGCCAGAGCCGCGCCGCTGGCCGGAGCAAGAGGGGAAGAAGCGCGCACGCGCATTCTGCCGGAAGCGGGCGTGGCAAGGCCACGCAGTTCATGGACAATGTAGAAACGCATGCGCGGTCCGCCTACGCCTTGGCGGCGTCCTTGGCGGACGTCTTACGTTTTTCGGAAGCCTGGCGCGCCTCGGCGGTCAGATCTTCCACATCTTCCTTAAGGGCCTCCACCTTGCTCATGAGGGCGTCCTTGACGTCTATGCCCCGGCTGAGGAGGTCCGTGGCCAGAGGTTTAAAATTCACCTTGCCGCGCGACACGGCCACAGCGCCCACAGCACCCACGACCACGCCGCCCACAAACCACAGCGCATACTTCCAGCCATTATTCATGATAAAATCTCCTGGCATTACAGTGACAAAACCTCAATGACGGTCGTAAGCCAACGAACTGCGCCCCGGCAGACCGTACGGCGAACATCGCCTTGAAGCAGACCCCAAACGCGGTTCTGAGGGACAACACAACAGACGCCCCGACGCCTGATGCTTCCGTCCCGCAAGGGATGGCTACGGCGTCGGGGATTCGCCTGCGCCCTCCCGCAGTACGGAATCCGAGGACTACGGGAGGGGAAGGAACCCCTGCTGTGTCAAATTAGCCGGCAGCACCGGAGAGGTCAACCTTGATGTAGTCGGCCTCACTGTTGCGCAGCGAAATAGTGACGCCCGAAAGGCGCAGGGCCACGGGGTCTTTGAGGGGCGCGCGGCCCACTATGGAAACCGTGGTGCCGGGGATGAGGCCCATGTCGCGGATGCGACGGTTCATTTCGCCCAGGGCTTCCACAGCGGCGATCTTGCCCTGCTGGCCCACCTGCATCTGACGCAGATTGACAATCTGGCTCATGCGTGTACTCACTTGATAAAATGCCCAAAGCGACGTGTTGCCCCGCGCCGGCCCGCTCCGCGACGCCGCCCGAACGCGGAAGTCATGGCGGTGCTGCCCGCCAGGGGCACGGCTCGCCAAGCAGCTTGCCCTCATGTCGGACTTGTGTCAAGAGAAAAGAAAATCAATTTCAACGCACTCTTCGCGTCCTCCGGGTGGGCCGACGGTTTTCGGGTAGCGGCGCGAACGTCAAGGAGATGTCATGAAAGAGGCTTTGGAACGCCCGTATGTGGCGCATGTGATGGAAGGCCGGGCGCGGCTGCGCCACCCTGTTCTGGCCGACGCCGCCAGGCGCGCTGCGGCGCGCGATCTGGCCCTGGGGCAGCCCGGCGTGCTGGAAGTGCGGCCCGGGGCGGCCTCGCTTTTGCTGCTGCTGCGTCCAGAGGCGGATTTCCCCGCCGTCTGCGCCGCTCTAGAAGCCGCCCTGCCCGATCTGCGCAGGCCCGTGGCTGAAGTGGTTGCCGCGGAACGGGCGGCAAAGCGCGCCCTGCGCCGGTCCCGCGCCCGGGCGGAAGTCCGCCAGGGCAGCCCTGCGCCGCTCTGCAGCAGGGATAAAAACGGTCGCGTTGTCATTTGCGGCGTCCCGCAGCGCAAGGTTGAAGTCCGCGCCCTGCTGGGAACCGCTGCCGTCTGTCTGACCGCCGGCCTGGCCGGAGCGGGGCGGCTGCATGTGCTGGCCGGCGCGGCCTGGGCGGCCCTGGCCGTCCGCCACGTCTGGGTCCGCCGTAAAGCCCTGTAGCGTCCGGCAATTTAAAGAATATACATTCGCAGAACTGCCGGAACGGCTCCTTGACGTGCCACAGCGCAGAGGCGCGGCGTTTGCGCCCCTGTGGCGGGCCTGCCCCGCGCCTTGCCTAACCGGGACGCATCCCGTATACTCAGAATGCTGCCGGTAACTGTTCGCGCTTGCGGCGGACGGAACCGGCGGCCCAGGGAGACGGGATGCGAAGGGTTCTGCTCGCCGTACTGGCGCTCATCATACTCTTGGGGGCCGCGGGGGCCGTGCTGCTGGGCCGGGTGGACACCGACTTTGTGGTGCGCCGCATTGCTGCAGCCACGGCCCAGGCCACGGGGCAGCCGCTGGTTTTTGCCAGTGCGCCGCACATCGCTTTTTTCCCGCCCGGCGTGCGTTTCGGCGCGGCCCGCTGGGGGGCCGACCCGGCCGCCGCCAAGGCTGATGAAGCGTCGCGGGCCGCCCGCGGCCCCACGCTGACTGTCAAGGGCGGCATGGCCCAGCTGGAGTGGGCCGCCCTGCTCGCCGGCAAGGTGGTGGTGCGGGAAGTGCGCCTGGACAACCCCGTGCTGCGCCTGGACGCCACCGCTTTTGCGGCGCGCGCGCCTCATGAGACGAGCCTTGCGCCCGCAGCTGCTCCACAGGCCGCCAGAGAGCAGCCCGGCGCGCTGCCGGTGGAGCTGGACCGCCTGGTACTGCGCCAGGGCAGCGTGCTCTGGACCGACGCCGCCGGGCGGACGGCCCAAATTGACAGCATCAATTTTTCGCTGGAAAATCTGCGCCAAGGCCAAGAGGCTACCTTGCAGTGCGACTTTGTTTTCAGTCTGTCGCAACAGGCTGTGGGCGGGTCTGAGCCTACCGCCGTTGGGAGCGGCAGTACGGCTCCGCCCGAAGAAACCGCCGCGGCAAGGCCTGCCGCAGCCCTGACCGGAACCCTGGCCCTTTCGGCCAAGCTGAGCTATGCCCCGCCCCAGCTGCTTTTCCGGCAGGCTTCCGTCACCGTGACGCCCTTGGGCGGCCCCCTGCCGGAAAAAGCGGGCCCCCTGCAGCTGGCCGTGGAAGGCGCGCTGCTGCCTCTGGATGCGGCCGGCCCCCTGTTGCGGCTGGACAAGGCCCGGCTGACCACACCCCAGGCCCACGCGGAGGCCCGCGGCAATGTGCGGCTGACGCCGCTTGCCGCCAACGTGGACGTTACCGTTGAAGCCGCGCCGCGTGCCCTGGCAGCGCTCTGGGGACGGACCTTTAAGCCTGCGTCCGCAGGCGACAAGGACGCGCTTACAGCTGCGGCCCGCATAGCCTACGCCCCCCACGTTCTGACCATCAATGATTTGAAGGCGCGCTGGGACGCGGCTACCCTTACGGGCACGGCGCGCCTGACTCTGCCGGACGCAGGCCCGGCGGACCTCAAGGCCGACCTGCGCGCGGACACCCTGGACCTGAAGACTCTGCCCGCCGCTGCCGGGCCCGCCGCGCCCCAGACCGCTGACGGCAACGATAAGGCACAAAGCGTCGCCGCCGCTCCGGCCGCCCCCCCCACGCCCCAGCGCTCGACCCTGCCCGGCCTGGACCTCAACCTGGCGGTGGAGCGCCTGCGCTACGAGGCGCTGACGCTGCACGCCGTGCGGCTGGCCCTCAAGGGGAGCGCCGGGCGCTATGACATCGCCGAGGCCGCCGGAATGCTGGACACCGGCGGCACGCTGCGGGCCACGGGCAGCGTGGACGTGCCGGACCAGCGCTGCGCCCTCAAGGGCACAGCCGCTCAGGTGCGTCTGGGCCCGCTGCTGGAAGCCCTTGGCAAAGGAACATCGGTGGACGGGCTGGCGGATTTGCGCCTGGACCTGCGCGGCCACTGCGCTTCAGCGGCGGCCCTGAACAGCAGCCTTACGGGCGACGGCCTGCTGGAAATCCGCCGTCTGCGCCCCGGCGCCGCCGCGTCCCAGCCCATTCCCGGCCTTACCGGCAAACGGGCCCTGGTACCGGAAACCTTTGACCTGGTGCGCGCGCCTTTTACGGTCAAGAACGGGCAGCTGACCGCCCGGCCCGTCACTGTCACGGCCACGGATTTCAACGCCAGGGGCGAGGCCCGTCTCAGCCTGCCGCGCCAGTATCTGGAGGCCGAAGCCGAAGTGCGCACCTTGGGCCTGAGCGTGCCGGTGGTGGTCAAGGGGCCATTGCAGCATCTGAGCTACGGCGTGGACCCTCGCTTTGCCCTGGACATGGCCGTCAAACTGCCCGGCGCATTGCTGGACACGGGCGGCAAGGCGGGCAAAGCCGGCGGCGAGGCCGTCAAAGACGCGGGCGGACTGCTGCGTCGGCTGCTGGGCAGATAATCCTTTGCGAAAAAAGAATTTTCTATTGTCTTGCCTTTTTGTGTATATGGACTAAATATTTTAGACACTGTGACGTTAAGAATGGAGACGTCCCGTTTCCGTCGGCGGATTTTTCGTCGGGGCGGGAACGACGCGGCGCGGCGCACTCCACGCGCGGGGCCCACCATGACGTACAAATCGGCCCGTAAGGCCGGCGCGCTCCACACGGCCCCCAGGGCCGGAACGCCGGCCCCATAGCCCCCGGACAGCGGGGCCACCACTGGCAAGCCCTGAGCCCACAGGCGGCAGTATGTATCTAGTTATCGGTCTGGTCATAGTCGCGCTTTCGGTGTTTACCGGCTACACGCTCTCCCACGGCGAGTGGGCGGTGCTGTTCCAGCCTGCTGAATTCATCATCATTCTGGGCTGCGGCCTGGGCGCGTTTTTCGGTTCGCAGACCAAGTACACCTTCGGGCTCATCGTCAAAAGCCTCAAGCACCTTTTTGCCGACCCCGGCTCCAGCAAGGGGCGCTATCTGGAAACCCTGGCCCTGCTCTACGCCCTGTTTTCCAAGATGCACCGCGAAGGCGTCATCAGCATTGAAAGCGACGTGGAAAAGCCCGAATCCAGCCCCATTTTCAGCAAATATCCCAATATTTCCAAAGATTCCAAGGTGGTCAATTTTATTGGCGATACCCTGCGCGTCTACCTGACCACCGGCGACCCGGCCGATATTGACAGCCTTATGGACGTGGACATCAACACCATGCGCGAAGAAGGCATTCTGCCGGCGCACGCCGTATCACACATGGCTGAATCCATGCCCGGCATGGGCATTGTGGCCTGCGTGCTGGGTGTGGTGCTGGCTATGGGCAAAATCAACGAGCCGCCGGAAATCCTGGGCCACTACATTGCGGCCGCCCTGGTGGGCACCTTTTTCGGTATTTTGTGCTGCTACGGGCTGTTCGGTCCCATGGGTTCCAAGCTGGAAAACTACGTGGCCGAAGAACATTTTTATTATCATTCGGTCAAGGAGGCCGTGGCTGCGGCCATTCGGGGTTCCACCCCGCTCATCGCCGTGGAGTACGGGCGCAGGGCCATTCCCTATCCCTTCCGCCCCGCCTTTGCGGAGATGGAAGAACGCCTCAAGAGCGGCTAGAGCAGTTAGTGAATGAAATGAACTAACTGCTCTGCAAGGATTTTCTTGAAAATCCTTGCCACGAAATGCGAGAAGGCAGGCTTTTGCCTGCCGTAAGCGAGCATTTCAAGTGTTAAATGCTCTAGTCGGGCGGGCCTGCGTCTGGCCCCCCTGCATGAGGCACGCCCGGGCGTGCTCCGGTTTTGCCGGCGGCCGGCCCCGCAACCTTGCGTGACGGCGCGCTTGGCTCGGCAGACCATGACCAACACGGAGGAAGTATGGGTGGCGGCGCATGGAAAGTGGCTTACGCCGACTTTGTGACGGCCATGATGGCCTTTTTTTTGCTGCTTTGGGTGCTCAGCATGGTGCCGCCCGACACCAAGGCGGGCCTTGCCGCCTATTTCAGCGGCGACCGCAACTTTGACTCCAGCTCCACATCGCCCATTTCCAACAATCCCTTTATTCAGAATACAGACAAAATCGACACCCGCGACCTTAAAATCAGCGAAGTGGAAAAATCCCACTACGCCATTGCCCAGAAAATCAAGCAACTGCTTATGGCCGACGCTGTCCCGCAAAGCGCTTCGGGCATCAGCGCCGATGATGTGGGCGTGCAGCTGCGGGTCAATTCCGACGTGTTGTTCAAGCCCGGCAGCGTGGAGCTGCTGCCCCAGGGCGACAAAGTGCTGCAGTCCGTGCTGCAGCTCATGAACGAGTACAATCTTTATCTGGTGGTGCGCGGTCACGCCGACGCCACTGAAACACGCCCGCCCTTCACCTCGGCCTGGGAGCTTTCGGGCGCGCGCGCCGCCGCTATGGTCAATTATCTGGCTACCAATGGCGTCAAGCCCACCCGCATGCGCGCCGTGAGCTACGGCGATACCCGTCCCCTGCGTCCCGGCCTGGACGAACAGAGCCGCGCCGCCAACCGGCGGGTGGAATTTTTCTTCCACCGGCCAGAGGTCATGTCCTACAGCGTGGTGTACTGATGGCTCCACGCAGTCCTGCCGCAGGCTTAGCCCCTCGCCGTGTCTGTCTGCCCGACCACACGGGCGTGGACGTGCATTTGCCGCACAGCCCGCAAGCCTGGGAATGCCGGGGCCAGGGGGCGGCCGTGCTGCTGCTGGGCCTGGGGCCGGGCCGGCCGCAGGATCTGCCCTTTGTGCGCGACGCTGCCGCCGTGTTCTGGCTGGAGGCCGCAGTCACCCAAAAAAATCTGGAAGCGCGCGCCCCTGAGGCCGCCGCCGCCCGCCGTCCGCTGCCCGCGCACTGGCGCGAGGTTTCGCCCCGCGCAGCCGCGGCCCTGGCCCCGCGCTGTCGCTGCTGTTTTTACCTGCCCGGTCTGCGGCTGGCCCCGGACTTCTGGGGCCCTCTGCTGGGCCGTCTGGACGCTGCGCTGCTCTCGGCGGACGTCGGCGACGTCGCGGCCACGCCGGCCTGGACCAGACAGACGGACGCCGTACGCCCCGACTCCTTGTCGGCCGCCGATCTTGCCGATAGTACGGGCCCCGGCCCCATTTTGCTGCCGGGCGGCGCGGACCAGCTGCTGCACGCCGAGCTTTGTCAGGCCTGCGCGGCCTGCGGCTACAGCCCCGTGCTCACCAATCTGCCCCGGCCGGAGCAGGGGCGGGATCTGCAGCCCGGCCGACACGCCCGCGCCGAGGACGCCCTGGCGGCCTGGCGGGATCTGTTGCCCGCGCGGCGGCCCGCCATGCTGCTTTCCGTCAACCTGCGCGGCCTGGACCCACAGGGCCGGGTTTTCCACCTCTGCCGCGCCCTGGGCATTCCCGTGGCCATCTGGCTGGTGGACAACCCCTGGCATGTGCTTTCCGCCCTGCGCCTGCCCTGGTGGCGCGAGGCGCACCTTTTTGTCACCGATTCCGGCTTCATCTCCGGACTGCGCGCCTTGGGCGCCTGGGACGTAACCTATCTGCCCCTGGCCGCAGCCCCGCACATGTGGCGCGGGGAGGACGCGGACCTGCCGGAAGGCACGGCCCCGCCTTTGTTTGTGGGGCGCTCGGCCTTTCCCGAAAAAGAGCGGTTTTTTGCTGCCGTGCGCCTGCCGCAGGCCGTCGGTGAAGAAGCCGCCGCCCTGCTGCAGCAAAGCCAGGGCCCGGCCGACGGTCCCAACTTTTTTTGGTGGCAGCAAAGCCTGGGGCTGCGCAGTCCCTGGCCCGGCAATGAGGTGCGCCGCGCGGGCCTCGGTGCAGAGCGCTGTTCCCAGGCCAACCGTGCGCGCTGGCTCAAGGCCGCCGGGGCCTGTTCCGATGGAGAATTGCGCGTGGTCGGCGACGGCGGCTGGCGGGCCCTGCTGCCCGGAGCCGCTCTGCTGCCGCCCGTGGACTACTATACCCGCCTGCCCCAGCTCTACGCCACGGCAGCGGCCGTGCTCAACGTCACCAGCCTGTTGTTGCCCCACAGTCTGAGCCAACGCCACTTTGACGTCTGGGCCGCCGGAGGCCTGCTGCTCAGCGACGCCACGCTAGGACTGGACCTCTTTCCCCGTGAGTTGACGGAACCCGTTACCCTGCGCGGCCCGGAAGACTTTGCCCGTCGCCTGGCGGAACTGCGTTCCCGGCCTCAGGAGGCCCACGATTTGCGTCTGGCTTGGCGGCGGCATCTGCGCGCCCGGCACAGCTATGTCCAGCGCCTCCGGCGCATAGCCGACGTGCTGGGCGAGCCTCTGCCTCCGGAGGAGGGCGAGGAGGGGGAAAAAGGGCTTTGCAGGGGAAGCGGGCGGCTGTAAAAAAACGTATTCGCCTTTCCGGCGCACCCCGCAAAAAATTTTATTTCTGCTGCAGTCTGGCGCAGGGTCTTCCGGGCGCGATGGGGGCAGAGGGGCCGCCTGGCTTTGGCCGGCCCGCATGGGCGTGCGCCCCGGCCCCGCGGCGTTTTCCTTGTAGCCCGTCCGGAAGTGCGGTAATTTCCGGCCATGCAAAGCGCCACCCCCACCCTGGCCCGCCGTTACGTTTTCAAACTGCTGGCCAATGTCGCCTCCGTCCCGGTCTATCTGGCTATGGAAGCCATTTTGCCGCGCGCGCTGGGGCCGCGCATGTACGGCAACTACAGCTTTGCCACCAATCTCTTTCAGCAGCTTTCCGGCTTTCTGGACATGGGCACCTCTACCTGCTTTTATAATGCCCTTTCCCGGCGGCAGGAAGAATGCGGCCTCATCGCCTTTTATTTACGGGTAAGTCTGCTGGTGCTGGGCGTCAGCGCGTTGGCCGCCCTCTGCCTGCAACTGCCGGATGTGGGCGGGCTGCTCATGCCCGACGTGCCTCTGTGGCTGGCCCCCCTGGCCGCCCTGTGGGCTTTTCTGACCTGGTGGGGACGCGTGCTGCGTTCCATGAACGACGCCGTGGGCGTCACCGTCTCCTCAGAGCTCACGCGCACGGTCCTTTCTCTGCTGGCCGTGGGCCTGCTGGGCCTGCTGTTCTGGATGGACTGGCTGAACATCTACAGCCTTTTTGTCCAGCAGTACTTCATGCTGGGGGCCACGGCCCTGGGCTACTGGCTGGTGACCCGCGCCTATTGGCGCAGCCGCAGCCAGGTTCTCAGCCTGACCTTGACCCCGGCGCAGACCCGTGCCTACGGCCGGGAATTTTTCGCCTACAGCCATCCTCTGTTTGTCCAGGCTCTGCTCTCCTTCCTGCTGCTCTCGGCGGAACGCTGGCTTTTGCAGTGGTTTGACGGCAGCGTGCAGCAGGGCTTTTTTGCCTTGTCGCAAAAGGTGAGCATGGCCTGTTTTCTGTTTGTTTCGGCCATGACGCCCCTGATCATGCGTGAGCTTTCCATTGCCTGGGGCCACAACGACCGCGCGGCCATGGGCCGCCTGCTGGACCGCTTTGCCCCGCTGCTCTATGTGGTGGCCGCTTATTTTTCCTGCTTTACCCTGGCGGAAGGCGCGACTCTGGTGCGCTTTTTCGGCGGCGCGGAGTTTGCCGCCGCCACCCTGCCCGTGCAGATCATGGCCCTTTACCCGCTGCATCAGGCCTACGGGCAGTTGGCGGGCTCCGTCTTCCACGCCACGGGGCGCACCCGCGTGCTGCGCAACATGGCCGCCCTGGAATGCGTCTATGGCTTCAGCACGGCCTGGTTTCTGCTGGCCCCGCCCGATCTTTGGGGCTGCAACCTTGGGGCTGTGGGCCTGGCCATCAAGACCGTGGCCGTGCAGATAGTCACCGTCAATCTTTATCTCTGGCTGGCCTCGCGCTTCATTCCCCTGCACTTCTGGCGCAATCTGGCCCACCAGGTCTGGAGTCTGGCCGTGCTCCTGGCTCTGGCCTTTGCCTGCCGGGAGGGCACCCTGTACCTGGCCCCCAGCCTGGGCCTGGGTGGGGTGGATTCCATCCCGCGCTTCATCCTTTCCGGCGCGGCGTACACCTTCTGCCTGGGGGCGCTCTGTCTGGGCGTGCCGGCCGTATTGGGCCTGTCTCGTCAGGATGTGCGGGAATTGCGGGCCCGTTTCCAGGCCAGGGGACGTCATCTGTGAGGAATTTGCCGTAAGGACGCGCCACGGGCGGCGCAAAAAATCTGAAGGCGGCAGAACAACCTGACCCCCAAAACGCGGAGCGTCAGGCCCCCTGCCCGTGCCCGTCTGCGGGCCGCATCCAGCCCATTGCCAGCAGGGCCTGCGCCAGCGGGGCCAGCGGCAGGCCCACCACCGTGCTCCACGAACCTTCCACCCTGTCCACAAGAAAAGCTCCCTGCCCCTGAATGGCGTAGGCCCCGGCCTTGTCGTCGGGTTCGCCCGTGTGGGCGTAGGCCCGCAACGCCGCCTCAGGCCAGCGTCCGAAGCGCACCCGGCTTACGTCGCTGAAGACCCGCACTGTCCCTTGCGGCGGCGTCAGACACACGGCGCTGACTACCGTATGTTCACGGCCGTTGAGGCGCAGCAGCATTTCCAGCGCGTGCGCCCTGTCGCGAGGTTTGCCCAGGATGTCGCCTTCCAGGGCCACCACCGTATCCGCGGCCAGCACCAGGCTGTGGCCCCGCTCCGTTGCGGCAAGCCCCTGGGCTGCAGCCGTCGCCTTGGCTGCCGCAGCCCGGCAGGTGTAGGCCTCAGGGGTTTCGCCGGGCGCGGGGCGCGGTTCTGCCCCCGTGGGCTGGGCCAGGGTGAAAGGCAGCCCCCATTCTTCCAGGAACTGCCGGCGACGGGGTGAAGCCGAAGCCAGCACGAGGCGGCAGCCGGGCCGGAGCGTAAACAGCGGGGCCCATGCTTTCATGCCGCAGCACCGTGCCGCGTCGGGGCAGACAAGAGGGGATGACAGGAGGCGGGCATGGGAGTTTCAGACCGTGGGGGCGTGGCGCAGCACTTCGCCGCCGTGCGTGTCCAGAACGCGGAAGACGCCGTCCGCATACAGCCCGTAGCTGGGCGGAAAGCCGCCCTTGGGCAGGGCCAGGGAGCCCGGATTCCAGAAGTGCAGCCCGTCCAGGGTTTCGCCGCGCGGCACGTGGGTGTGCCCCCGCAGCAGCACCGTGCCGCGCGCAAAGCCGGGGCAGGGCGGCCGTTCGGGCACATGGTGCCCGTGGCTGGCAAAGACGCGCAGGCCGTCCACGGCGATCCAGGCGTTGTCCGCCACGGGAAAGGGCAGCAGGGCCAGGTCCACTTCGGCGTCGCAGTTGCCGCGCACGGCGGTGACCGGGCAGGGCAGAGCGGTCAGATCCGGCATGGTACGCAGCAGTTGCGGCGTGTCATAACCCGCAGGCAGCGGATTTCGCGGCCCGTGGTAGACCAGATCGCCCAGCAGCACCAGCAGGTCCGGGCGCAGCTCATTGGCCCGCTCCAGCAAAAAATGCAGGGCCGGCAAGGAACCGTGCAGGTCCGAAGCTACCAGCAGGCGCATCAGCCGCGCTCCACGGCCTGGGGATGGCCGGCATCCCATGTGGGGCGGTCCTTGGCCTCTTCGTCCAGCATGATGGGGATGTCCTCCCGCACGGGGTAGACCACCTTGCAGGCCGGGCAGGCCAGACCAACGGTTTCACCACTTTCTTCCAGGGCTTTGAGCCCGCCCAGGCAGCGCGGGCAGGCCAGAATACGCAGCAATTCTCCGGTTTCCAGGGGCATGGGTTCCTCCAGACAGGTAAAAAAACAGTATAGGCGCTTGTGTCGGCGAGTTCAAGACTTGCCCGCTTGCGCCTCATTGCGGTATACTGGTATCTTCGCAGTGCCCGGCAGCGCCGGTGCGACTCCGCGTCAGGGGTCGGCGACGCGGCGGCTGACCAGGGAAATCTGCAACCAGGACGCGCCATGCGACGTATAGATCTCCACACCCACACCACCGCTTCAGACGGCACCGACACCCCCGCCGAGCTCGTGCGCAATGCGGCCAAAGCCCAGTTGGCCGCTGTGGCCGTAACCGACCACGATACCCTGTCCGGCCTGGACGAGGCCGCCGCCGCAGGCAGAGAAGCGGGCGTCATGCTGGTGCGCGGCTGCGAAATATCCACCGGCACGGAGCTGGGCGAGCTGCACATTCTGGGCCTCTGGCTGCCGCAGAACGTTGCCCCCCTGCAGGAAAAACTGATCTGGCTGCGCGCTAAAAGGGACGAGCGCAACGTGGGCATTGTGGCCAAACTCCAGGCCCTGGGGCTGGAGGTGAGTATGGACGAGGTGCGGGCCGAGGCCAAGGGGGAAAGCGTGGGCCGCCCGCACATTGCGGCCGTGCTGGTGCGCAAGAACTATGTGCGGGACCCCGGCGAGGCCTTTCGCGTTTATCTGGGATGCAAGGGCAAGGCCTATCTGCCCAAGGCCGTACTGGAGCCCGAAGACGGCGTGGCCTTGCTGGCCCGTCTGGGCGCCACCGTGAGCCTGGCCCACCCCTTGCTCTGGAAGGCTCCGGAAGGCTGGCTGGAAAAAATGCTGGGCCGCCTCAAAGACTGCGGCCTGGACGCCATTGAAGCCTACCACAGTGAGCACTCGCAGCAGGATGTGCGCACTTGCCTGGCCTTGGCCAAGCGCTTCGGCCTGGGCGTCAGCGGCGGTTCCGATTACCACGGGGCCAACAAACCTGCCATCAGCCTGGGCAAGGGCTACGGCGGCTTGTTTGTGGGCTGGAATATTCTGGAAGACTTGCTGGCCCGCCGCCGCGCCGCCGGCCTGCCCTGCCCGCAGGAAGCCGCCTGATTTTTTACAGCGTCACCCGGCTTACCACCCCATGCACCGCATGGCTGGGCAGTTTGTAGAACTGCACAAAAGAGGGGGCCAGGCGCTTGATCAGGGCATAAATCCTGCCCAGAGGTCTGGTGGTGATGATGTCCTCCACGCCATAGAAGATGGCTCTGGGCCGGATGCCCGCCGCTGCCAGAATGGCGGCGATATCCACAACCTCCATATATCCCGCGCTGATTGCAAATACGCTCAGCCCGTCCGCAGGGCCCGCCGTCATCTGCCATTCCAGCCCCAGGGGCTCATACGTGCGCGCCACGCTCAGCATGATGTTGCGCTCGTACATGATGCCGTTCATGAAGATGGTCTTCACAATATAAGGCGAAACAGTGTCCAAACTGCGCAGAAAAAAGATGGCCGTGCCCGAAATGGGGCGGTTTTTGCGGCGCAGGGCCGCAAAAGCGGGCAGAAAGATCTTCTGCCGCATGGGCCGCATGCGCGCGTACACGGCCCGTTGCCCCCAAGTATAAATCAAAATGAGCGAAAGGGGCGCCAGCGCAATGACGATGGACCAGTAGCCCCCGTGCGGCAGCTTGTAAAAGTTTGCCAGCAGGTAAACCACGTCCAGGGCGCAGATGCCCAGAGCCAGGGCGCAGTGCCCCTTTCGGCCGCGCAGGCCAAAAATCCAGACCATGAATACGGCCGTGATGGTCATGCTGCCCGTGACGGCCAGACCGTAGGCGGCGGCCAGCCGGTGCGACTCTCCGAAGCCGCAGATGACCATGATGACAGCCAGGCAGAGCGCCCAGTTGACCGTATTGATGTAGATCTGGGAGTGCAGCTCCGGCGAGGTGTAGTCTACCTTGAACAGGGGCATGATGTGGGTGGCCATGCTCTGGTACATAATGGAAAACAGCCCGCTGATGAGCGACTGGGAAGCGATGACCGTGGCCAGAAGACAGAGCGTCAGAAAGGGGATGTAGAGCAGCGGCGCCTGGCTGTGAATCAGGGAAAACAGCACGTTGTCCACTTGTGGGTGCCCGATGAGAAAGGCCGTCTGGCCCATATAGTGCAGCACCAAAGCGCAGAAAACCATCCCCCAGGCTACCAGAATGGGCTTCCGGCCCATATGCCCCATATCCGCATAGAGAGCCTCGCCGCCCGTGGCGCAGAGGATGACCTCGGAAAGCACAAAAAAGCCTTTCAGCCCGTTGTGCAGCATGAAGTCCAGTCCATACCAGGGGTTCAGGGCCTTGAGCACCTGCGGGGCCTGCGTCAGGGCCACCAGGCCCGATGCGGCCAGAACCGCGAACCACAGGGCCATGACCGGCCCGAACACAGCCGCCAGCGCGCCGCTGCCCCGCCGCTGCAGGGTAAACAAAATCAGGGCGATGCTCAGGGCAATGCCCACCAGCACGCCGCGCGGCAGACCCTCCAGGCCGGGAATGACGGTCAGCCCCTCTACGGCGGAGAGGATGCTGATGGCCGGGGTGATGACCCCGTCGCCCATAAGCAGTGAAATGCCTACATAGGCCAGCAGGGTGGCCGCGCGCGCGGAGCGGTTTGACCGCAGCAGCGGCCGCAGCAGCGAGAGCAGCACAATGGTGCCGCCTTCGCCTCCCTTGCTCAGGCTCATGGCCAGCCAGGCGTACTCCACGGTGACCAGCAGCAGCAAAGTCCAGATGATCAGGGAAAGAATGCCCACAAAATGGGCCTCGGTACGCGCCGTAAGCATAAAGACTACGGCCAGAGTATAGATGGGGCTGGTGCCGATGTCGCCAAAAACAAGCCCCAACGATTTGATTACATTGGCTGGAGTGGCTTTTTGCTGTTCCATACCTTCTCCTTGCCGCGCAAACGCCCGTAGAAGCCGCCCCCCAGGGCGCGGCGGGGACGTCAGTATGGGACCATAGAGCAGCCCCGCTCGGCTGGCAAGTCTGCCGCCGCTGCAACAAGGGGTAGGCAAAATCGCTTTATTGGTATATGCTATACAAAATCCATAGTCCTTTTCCCCACGGGAGGCCCCCATGTCTAAGCAAGAAGCCGCCCCGCCCCCTCCGGCGCCGCCCCGCCCCCAAACCTCTGCCGCCGTAAAACCCCGCTCCCGCCGCCCCGGCGTCGCCCTCCACAAGGGCGAAAGTGGCCCCATCTTCGCCAATGCCGTGCGCGTGGCCGGCATGGTGGCCCGCACCCTGGGGCCTTTTTGCGAAGTGGCCGTACATGATTTCAGCGATATGCAACATTCGCTCATTCACCTTGAGGGTTCTTTGACGGGACGGCGCGTGGGCGCGCCCGTCGCCAGCATGGTAGCCAAGGCCCTGCGTCGGGGCGGCGACGCGGTGGAGGACGCCTTTGCCTTTGCCTCCACCACGCCTTCGGGCCTGACGCTCAAGTCCTCCATCTGCTTTCTGCGCAACGGTCGGGACGAGGTGGTGGGCGCCATTTGCCTGCACTTTGACCTTACGGATCTGGAGCGTTTTCAGGGCGTGCTGCACGGGCTGATGCGCTTTGAAAACGCTCCGGGCAGGGAACTGACCGAGCTTTTTCCCGCCTGCCTCAGCGACACCAGTGATTCCATCATTGAAACGGCTATCCGCAAGGCGGGCAAGCACCCCGCCGCCATGAACCGGGAAGAAAAAAAACAATTTGTGCGCATGATGGACGAAGAAGGCGCGTTTCAGGTCAAGGGCATGGTGCAGCACCTGGCTCGCGCCATGCGCATTTCCATCTATACTGTCTACAATTATATGCGCCAGATCAAGGAAGAGGAGCAGGGCAAGGGCTTGGGCGGGATGGAGGAATAGACCTTGCGCAGCAGCGCAGATTGCCTTTGAGGATAGGCATTCGCAAAGGTTGCGGCACGCGCGTTCCGGCGCTTGCCAGCACAAATATGGTGCGCTTGCGCCTCCACGGCGGGCGGCTGCTTACGCAAGCGTCAGGGCATTGCAATGGTGCAATGCCTGGGCCGCGCGCGGTGGCCGGACCAGCCGGCGGCGCAGAACCAAGGAGGGAATGCCGCCGCAGACGCACAGGCTTCAGCCGCGGGCCTGGCCGCTGTTTTCGCGTTTTTTCCGGGCGCGTTCGGCAAAGGCCCGGGCCGCGGCTGCAAAGTTGTGTGCCCAGCAGGGCACGGCCGGGGCAAAAATGTGGGTATAGGAGGCCCAGACCTGCCTGTGCAGCAGGCCGTCCAGCGTCTGCCCCTGTGCCCGGCCCATACCAACGCCCTTGTCCAGGCGCAGGGCAAAATGCGGCGGGTTGCCTTGCCAGCGACAGCGGGAATAGTGGAACTCATGCCCGCGCAGTTCAAGCCCCAAGGGGAAAAACGGATTGGCCGCCGTAACCCGGCCGCAGACATAGCCGAGGCCCTGGGGCCGGGGCAGGAACTGCGCCGTCACGGGGAAAATTCCGGCCATGGGCCACAGTCTGCCTTCGCGCTCAATGCCCTGGGAGAGCAGCATGAAACCGCCGCATTCGGCGTAGATGGGCAAGCCCGCGTCTGCCAGGCGGCGCAGGCCCGTGAGCTGCGGCGAAAGGCTCAGTTCCGCCGCACAGTCTTCAGGGAAGCCGCCGCCAAGGTACAGGCCGTCCAAAGCGGGCCAGGGGGCCGCGTCCAGCGTGGAAAGCCGGATGAGCCGCGCCCCGGCGCGTTCCAGGGCTTCCAGATTTTCGCCGTAATAGAACCACAGGGCCGCGTCCCGCACATAGCCGATGCGCGGGGCTGTCTCCCGTGCCGGAGCGGGCGCTGCGCAGGGCGTGCGCTCTGCGACAACAGGGGGCACAACAAGCGCGCGTGGCGCGGCGCTGCAGATGCAGACCGCCGGGGCGGGGTCGGGGGGGGGCGTCCCCGTGGCGTGGGGGGCGCTCGTTGTCTGGTCCGCAGAAACTGTGGCCGCTAGTTCGGGCGTAGCGGGCCAGAAGGCCGCCGCCGTGAAGGGCGGGGCGTGACGGGCCAGGCCCAGCACGGCGGGCAGGTCCAGATGTTCGCGGGCCAGGGCGGCCAGACGCTCCAGAGCGTCGGCGGCCTGCGGCCCCAGGGCGTCGCCGCGGGCGGCCAGGCCCATATGTCTTTCGGGCAGGGGGTTGGCGGCCAGACGGGGCAGCGCGCCCAGCACGGGCAGATCCGTATAGGTTTCCAGGGCGCGGCGCAGCAGATTTTCATGCCGGGCTGAGCCCACCCGGTTGAGCACCACCCCCACCAGGGGCACGTCCGGTTCAAAGGCCTGCACCCCGCGCACCACGGCCGCTGCCGTGCGGGTCATCTTGGTGCAGTCCAGGCTGAGCAGCACGGGGCAGGCCAGCTCTCGCGCCAGGGCCGCCGTGGAGCAGCTGCCTGCCACGTCCAGCCCGTCAAACAGGCCCCGGTTGCCCTCCACCAAGCCCAGCACGGACGCCGCCTGTCCGGCGACGTCTGCGCCGCCGGGTCCGGAAAAAACCGCGCAGGCCGTGCGCAGGGTGTGGACAAACAGGGCGCGCAGCCGTTCCGGCGGCAGAAAGTAAGGGTCCAGGTTGGTGCAGGGCCGCCCGGCGGCCAGGGCAAGCCAGGCCGCGTCAATATAGTCCGGCCCTTTCTTGAAGGGCTGCACCGTAAGCCCCTGCCGGCGCAGAGCTCCGGCCAGCCCCAGAGTCAGCAGGGTCTTGCCGCCGCCTCCGGCCAGGGCCGTGACGCAGAGCCGGGGCAGGGCGCAGGGACCGGAGGACGGCATGGCCTAGTGCTTGAAGGAGCGCTGGCCCGTAAAGACCATGGCCACCTGGGGTTGGGCTTCGTTGCAGGCCATGATGACCTCGGCGTCGCGCAAGGAGCCGCCGGGCTGGGCAATGGCCCGCACGCCCTGAGCCACGGCCACGTCCACCCCGTCACGGAAGGGGAAGAAGCCGTCCGAAACCAGCACGGAACCCGTCAGCCCGCCGCGGGCTTCTTCGGTGCGGCGCGCAATGTCTTCCAGGGTGCGGGCCGCGTCCGCATCGGTAACGGCCTTTTGTTTGAGCTCGTAGAGGGACAGGCCTTTTTCACGAAAGGCCAGCATATCTGCATACTTGGTACGCGCTTTGTGGGCCGCCAGTTCCACGCAGCCCACCCGGTCCTGCTCGCCGGTGCCGATGGCCAGGGTGGCTCCGTCGCGGGCAAAGATGACGGAATTGGAGGTCACTCCGGCCTCCACGGCCCAGGCAAAGCGCAGATCGTCCAGCTCCGCCTTGCTGGGCGCGCGGGCGGTGACGGCAAGGCCCTCTCTGGTGGAGGCCGTGGCGGGCAGAAAGTCCGCGTCCGTGAGAATGCGGTTCACAAAGGATTTCTGCACAATGATGCCGCCGTCCGCCAGGCTTTTGACGTCCAGGAAGGCCGAATGGGTCAGCTCTTCCAGCCGCCCCAGGCCGGGCAGTTCCATAATGCGCAGATTTTTGCGGCTCTTGAGGATGTCCACTGCGCCTTCCTCAAAGGCCGGGGCGGCCACCACTTCAAAGTAGTTGGCGGCCACCATTTCTGCAGCCTCACGGGTAAAGGGGCGGTTGACCACCACAGCCCCGCCAAAGGCGGCGATGCGGTCGCACCAGAAAGCCTTGTCCAGGGCCGTACCCAGGCCCTCGCGGCTCCAGGCCGCGCCGCAGGGATTGTTGTGCTTGAGGATGAGCGCGGCCGGGCGGTCCGTAAGGTACTGCAGAATGTTGGCCCCGTTGTCCACGTCCGTGAGGTTTGTCTTGCCGGGGTGCTTGCCGGCCTGCAGCATCTGCCCTTCGGTCAGGGCCGAAACAATGCCGTTGCCCGGTCCCCGCCAGTTGAGGCCCCCGCAGCTCAACGAACCCTCCGCCAGGGCGTAGAGCGCGGCGGGCTGGTCCGGATTTTCGCCGTAACGCAGGCCTTTTTCCTCCTTGTCGAGGGTCCAGGTGCGTTTGTGGTAGACGAGTTTTTCGTCCCCCAGCAATATGGTCAGGGTATCGGGGAAAGCGTCCTTGTGGACGGTGCTGTACATGGATTTGAGGTCCGCCATGAGTGCCTCCGCGCTTGACTGGTAAGAAAGTCGGTGCATAGCACAAAGCGCCGCAAACAGCCAGCCCCGCGCACTGGCGCCCCTCCCGCGTTGACGCGGCGGCCAGGGCGACGTACACTATCTCGCCCAATGGGAGGAATCATGGAAAAGCTGCTGCTCCGTCTGGCCCGACAACTAGACGCCATTGACGAAGCCTCGCTCATGTCGCTGTGGAGCAAATACGCCACCCAGACCAGCCGGTTCGAGCCCACCAAGCGTTGGGAAGAGGCCGCTCTGGTCTTTTCGCTTATCCAGGCCAAGCGCTGGAAAAATCAGCTGTTCAACTATCACTGGGCCCGGCAGAGCCAGGCCCCCGACGCCGATCTGCCCGGTGCGGCCCCCCTGCTGCCCGACTTTGACCTGCAGCAGCCTGAAACCCCGCCCCCCAGTCACTGCCGCGTTTTGGCCTTTCGCCCTGCCCGTGAAGACGCGGACGCGACGGGCAACCCGGGCGTGAACCCTGATGTGGACCCCGCCCCCGAAGACTCGGATCCCACCCCAGAAACCCCGCCCCTGTAGGTCCTGCTGCCGGGCGACAGCCGCAACCGCGCGCCAGACGTCCGCCCGGCCTCAACCGCCCAGCACCCGCTCCGCAACCGCGCAGACAGCCGCTTTTGCGCCTAGGACGGGGCCGTTGCGCGTCCCGCAGCGGGTTGCCCTGGGCCCGCCCGGCCCCCACACGACCGCCGCAGGCATGTGGTCCGCCGCGTTATTCGGGCATTTGACTTGCCCGTGCATCCGGGATAGGTATCCTCAAAGGCTTTGCGTCCCGTTTCCGGGCCGACGCGCCACTACTCGGACGTGGACGCGGTTTTTACTATCCGCCGCCCTTGCGCGGCCTTTCAGGCAGGGAGAATCATGGCGAATACGGTCATCATCGGCGCTCAGTGGGGCGACGAGGGCAAGGGCAAAATAGTGGACATGCTGAGCGCCCAAAGCCGCGCCATCGTGCGCTTTCAGGGCGGCAACAATGCCGGGCACACTATTAAGGTGGGCGGGGAGGAAACTATCCTCCACCTCATCCCTTCGGGCATTCTGCACGCGGACAAAATCTGTCTGATCGGCAACGGCGTTGTGCTGGACCCCCACGTTTTTCTTGAAGAAGTAGACCATCTGGCCGCCCGTGGCGTGGACGTGAGCCCCGCGCGCCTGGGCATCAGCAAAAAAACGCACCTCATTCTGCCCTACCACAAAAGCCTGGATCAGGCCCGCGAAGCCCGCCGCGCCGGTCATAAAATCGGCACCACCGGCCGGGGCATCGGCCCCTGTTATGAAGACAAGGCCTCCCGCGTGGGCCTGCGCGCCGGCGACCTCCTTGCGCCCGACCTGGTGCGCGCCAAGGTGGCTCACGCCCTGCAGGAAAAAAACGTCCTTCTGCGGGATCTTTATAAATTTGAGCCCCTGGACCCCGCCGCCGTGGCTGACGAGCTGCTGGCCCTGGCCCCGCGCCTCATCCCTTACCTCACAGATGTGGAGGCCCGTCTGCAGGAAGTGCAGCGCCAGGGCGGCGACATCCTCTTTGAAGGCGCGCAGGGCACGCATCTGGATATCGACCACGGCACCTATCCCTTCGTGACCTCTTCCAATACCGTGGCCGGCAACGCCGCCGCGGGCGCGGGCGCGGCCCCTTCGGCCCTGACCCGCGTGGTGGGCATTGTCAAGGCCTACACCACCAGGGTGGGCTCCGGCCCCTTTCCCACCGAGCTTCTGGACGACACGGGCAGCTACCTGCGCACGCAAGGGCACGAATTCGGCGCCACCACGGGCCGCCCCCGCCGCTGCGGCTGGCTGGACGCCGTGGTCCTGCGCGAAAGCGTGCGTCTCAATGGCCTTACGGATATTGCCCTGACCAAATTGGACGTTCTGCAGAATCTGCCTGCCCTGCGCATTTGCGTGGCCTACGAATATGAGGGCCGTCGCCTGGAGTATCCCCCGCAGGAAGAAGGCGGCCTGGGGCGGGTAACCCCCGTGTATGAAGAACTGCCCGGTTTTGAGGAGGACATTGCCGCTTGCACCGCCTTTGAGGCCCTGCCCCCCACAGTGCGCGCCTATGTGGAACGCATTGAGGCGCTCACGGGCGTGCGCGTGAGCCTGGTTTCTGTGGGCGCGGAGCGTCGACAGACCATCGTGCGCTGAGGGTTTGCGGGCTGCCCCCATGGACGCGCTGCTGCCCGCGCTGGCCTCTCCGGCCTTTGACGCTTTCAAGGCCGTATTGTGCCGCTTGGCGGCCGCCCCGCCGCAGGTGCTTCTGCTGGAAGGCGGCAGTGCGGCCCAACGTCGGGATATGGCGCTCTACTGGGCCATGTGCTGCAATTGTGCGCAGGTCGCTGTCGCGGGCGCACCCTGCCTGGCCTGCCCCGTATGCCGCCAGATGGCCGGCGGCGAGCATCTGGATCTGGCTGCCTACGATGGCGGCATCAGCAACCGGGAAGATACGGAAAACCCTGGCCTGGTGCGCGCCTTTACCATGGAAAACGTGCGCCTGCTGCGTCGGCGGCTGCGCGACGCTCCTCACGGCGGGGGCCGCCGGGTAGTTTTGCTCATGGGGCTGGGCCAGACCAGGGACGAGGCTGCCAACGCCCTGCTCAAAGCGCTGGAGGAGCCCTCGGCCACCACGGTTTTTGTGCTGCTGGCCCCCCAGCGGGAACAGCTCTTGCCCACCCTGGTTTCGCGCGCTTTTTGCCTCACGCTGCCCTGGCAGCCCGATACGGCGGCTGAAGCCGCCTTGGCCCCCTGGGAGGACGCCCTGGCCGTTTTTTTGGAGACCGGGCAAGGCTTTCTTGAGCGCGCCTCGGCCAAGGGCGCCATGGATGCGGCCGGCGCCGACGCCTTGCTGCTGGCCTGTCAGAAAGCCATGATCCGCGTTCTGGCGGCCAATGCGACGCCGCAACGGCTGGACGCGGCCCTGGCTCCGCTGGATGCGACCGGGCGCGCCGTAGCCTGCCGCTGGCTTGCGGAAGCGCAGGAAGCCCTGCGCTATGGGGTCACTCCCGCCAGAGTGCTGGAGGCCCTGGCCGCGCGCCTGTTTGTGCTGCGGCGGCAACGCGGCGTGGCCTGAAGGTTTTTCCCGGCCCGTTTTTCGCCGGGCCGCGCGACCCGTCAAGGGCATGCGCTCTTTGATGTCCCGCGCGTTTTGAGGCCCGCGCGCCGCAGGGCGGAAAGGCGGCACCCCGGCTGCGCTGCCTCTGGCCGGGCTCCCGGCGTGGTTTCCGCCCGCTCAGCGCGTCGTTGCGCGCCAACGTCTACCACCACGAAGGCCGCCTATGCTCCGGCACCTCAGCCTCCTGCTCCTCGCCCTCCTGTCTGTTTTGGCGGCGCCTGTTTCCGCCATGACTCAGGAATCCCGCGTGGTCCGGGTGGGGGTGTTCCCTATGCCCGGCTTCAACCGCATAGAAGACAACGTTGTTACCGGGTACAACTTTGCCTATCTGGAGCAAGTGTCCAAGTACACGGGCTGGACCCTCGCCCCCGTGGTGCTGAACAACTGGACAGAAGCTCAGAAAGCCCTGGACGAGGACCGCATTGACCTGCTGGGGCCCACGCTGCATTCGCCGGAACGGGAAAAACGCTACCTGTTCTGCCTCTACCCCAGCGGCACCACCTTTACGGCCCTGGTCACCCTGAGCAAAAATACCGCACTTACCTATGAGGATTTTCCGGCTTTTGCCGGGCTGCGCATCGGTACGGCGCGCGCTCCCTTCTGGCGCCAGAACTTTGCCTCCTTTGCCCGGCGCAATGACTTCAGCCCCCCCCCGCTGCAGGTCTTTGAAGACATGGAGGACGCTCGCCAAGCCATGCGCGCCGGCACGGTGGACGCCATCCTGGGCATTGTCTTCAACCTGCGCGATGACGAAAAGCTGCTGGCCAAATACGACCCCGCGCCTTTCTACTACATCACCACGCCGCAACACCAGGCCCTCATGGCTGAAATGAACCATGCCGTGGCCCAGATAAAGCTGGAACAGCCCGACCTGGAAAACCGCCTGGCCCGCAGCTACCTGGTCCGCAGTTACCAAACCCCCCTGAGCAGAAGCGAACAGGACTTTATTGCCGCCGCGCCCTTGCTGCGTGTGGGCTACAACCCCGACCGCAAGCCCCTGTCCTGGCGCGACCCCGCCACGGGTCTGGCCCGCGGCATCCTGCCGGACATTGTCCGTCTGCTGGGCAAGCGCAGCGGCCTGAACTTCACCTTTGTGCCGCTTACGGATAAAAAACGGGATCTGGAAGAATACTTCGCCAACGACAGCATAGGCCTGGGCGTCGGCCTTATGTATCTGGACCAGCTCAAACAGGCCACGTTGCAGCGGCTTTCCGCCCCTCTGCTGCGCAGCAGCCTGCACCTCTATGTGCGCCGCGGCACAGTCCTGACCCCGGACAAACCCTTTACGCTGGCCCTGCTGGACGGCTGGCGCGGCGGCAGCCACTATGGGCGCGCCACCTTCCCCAAAGCCCGGCTGCGACGTTATCCCGACGCGGCCGCCTGCCTGGACGCCGTGGTTCGCGGAGAGGCCGACGCCCTGCTCTATACCTCGCTGGAAGTCACCTACCTGCTCACCCGCCCACAGTACAAGGACATCACCTTTCTGACCGAATATCAGGACCACGAGGACGACCGTCTGGCCCTGAGCCCCTCCATGCCGCCCCAACTGCTTTCCATCCTCAACAAGACTCTGAACGACCTGGACGAGCGGGACAAGAGCCAGATCATTTCCGATAACATTTCCAGCATGGTGGCCCCAAGTTCCCTGAAGGATCTGCTCTATGAGCACCGTGCCGCAATTCTGCTGGCAGTGGAGCTGGTGCTGTTTTTGGCGGTCTTTGCCACCTATGCCGCATATCTGCGCCGACGTTCGCACAGGGCCACGCAGGAAAGCGAACGCCGCCTGAGCGCCCTGACGGCCAATATCAACGGCGGCGTCATCAGCCTCCTGGCGGATCCGTCCCTGCATATCGCTCAGGCCAATACGGGTTTTTGGCGGCTGTTGGGCCACAGCGCGCCGCCCCAGGAAGACGCCCTCGTCACCTGGCTGCCCCCGGAAGACGCGGACAGGCTGCGCGCGGCCATGAGCAACAGCACGACCGCCCTGAGCCTGGAGCTGCGCCTGCGCCACCGCGGCCAGACCTGGCTGCCCGTGCTGCTGCGCGGCGCGCCGGCGCCGGGAGAAGACGGTCCCGCCCCCCTCTTCCATTGTGTGGTAGTGGACATTACCGAACAGAAACATATGCAGGACGAACTGGAACAGGAAAAAGAACGCTACCGCATCCTGGTGGAGCAATCCCAGGACATTATCTTTGATGTGGATACGGAAAAACGTCAGTTTCAGTGCTCCCCCAACTTTTTCGCCAAATTCGGGCGCGAGGCCACCCCCTTGTTCAATTCCGGCGGCCGCCCGCGCAATGCCCATGTGGTGCACCCCGACGACAAGCCCGCCTTGCTGGAACTGCGCCGCAGGATCTATGCGGGCGAACACACCGCCTTCAGCGTCATGCGCATTCCCACCGTGGAGGGCCGCTACATCTGGTGCCGCATTCAGGTCACGCGCATCAGCAGGGACGGCGCGCCGCTGCGCCTCATCGGCAAAATCGTGGACATTGATGAGGAGGTGCGGCGACGGGCCGAACTGGAACGCCGTTCGCAACGCGACAGCCTTACGGACCTCCTGAACAAGGCGGCCTTCAGAGAGCAGGTGCGCTCCTGTATGCCCGCGCGTCCCGAAGGCAACCGGACGGACGCACTTATGTTCATGGATCTGGACAATTTTAAGGTGCTTAATGACACTCTCGGCCATGTGGTGGGCGATGTGGCCCTGGTGGACGTGGCCGAGGCCCTCAAACGCACATTCCGCAATGTGGATATTCTGGGCCGCTTCGGCGGCGACGAATTTTGTATCTTTTTGCGCGGCATCACCCGTGAGGTGCTGCAGGCCAGGGCTGAGGCCGTGCTGGCCGCGTTGCGTCTTTCCTACGCCCGCGAGGGCCAGAAGGTGGATGTTACCGCCAGCATCGGCGTCTATCTCTTTGACGGAACAGAAAGCAATTATGAAGAGGCCCTGCAGCGCGCGGACGCTGCCCTCTACTATGCCAAGGAAACGGGCAAAAACCGCTACACCTTCTTTGACGAGGTGACGGACATTGCCGGCACAGGCTCCTTCCACGCCTTTTTCCCGGATATGTCCGCCCAGGACGCGGCCCTGCCCCCGGCGGATGCGCCCCATGCCCCTGAAACGCCAGCCGCGGACGCCCCGCAGCCCAACGCCGTAGCGCTCAACCCTGCAGCCCCGGAAGCTGCACAGCCGGCCCCGGACGCCGCCCCCCAGGAAGCCGCAACGCGGCAACGGCCGCACCCCGCCAAGGAGTCCTGACCCGTATGTCCCCTCTGTGCCCCTCTGTTTCCCACGTGCAAACCGCCGCCCCCGCCGTCAGCCTGCCCCAGGTGGCCCTGCTGGCCACGGGCGGCACCATCGCCGGCGTGGCGGCTTCCCCCCTGGAACAGATCGACTACGCCGCCGGCGTGCTGGGCGTGGAACGCATGCTCGAAAGTCTGCCCGGCATTGAAGGCGTGGCGCGCATTGTCCGCCGCCAGTGCGCCAACCTGCCCAGCGAAAACTGTACTCCAGAGCACTGGGCCCTGCTGGCTCAGGGCTGCGCTCTGGCCCTGCAGGATCCGGAAACCTGCGGCGCAGTGCTCACCCACGGCACGGACACCCTGGAAGAATCCGCCTTCTACCTTTACCTGACTCTGCCCCCCGAAAAACCAGTGGTCCTCACCGGGGCCATGCGCCCGGCCACCTCCCTCAGCGCAGACGGCCCCATCAACATCCGCGACGCCGTGGCCGTGGCCGCCAGCCCCGCCGCCTGCGGCCGGGGCGCGCTGTTGGTCATGAACGGCCGTATCCTTTCCGCCCGCACCGCCATAAAAATCGCCACCGTGGACGTGGAAGCCTTTGCCGCGCCCGAATCCGGCGGCCTTGGGCGGGCCATCAACGGGCAGGCCCTCTTTTTCGCCGACTGCGGCGGCCCGGCCCCCCTGGCCGGCGCTTATGCCGCCCTGGCCGGCCGGGCCGATCTGCCCCGGGTGGACGTGCTCTACGCCTGCGCCGGCATGGCCACAGATCTGGTGCGTCACAGCGCCGCCCACGCCCAGGGCCTGGTGCTGGCCGGCATGGGCAATGGCTCCATGCCCAGCGCCGTGCGCGACCTTCTGCGTGAGGCCGCAGGCCAGGGCCTTACCGTGGTCCGCGCCAGCCGCACCGGTGCGGGGCCCGTCACCCCTTTGCCGGGCTACGCCCCTTTCATCCCCTCCGGTATGCTTTCCCCTGCCAAGGCCCGCGTCCTGCTGATGCTTTCCCTCGCCGCCACCGCCCACCTGCCCCCGGCCCACCGCCAAGCCGCCGCCGCCGCGGCCTTTGCCCAGGGCGGACGACTGTAGAGAGGGAGAAGTCTGTGGGACGGTTGTGGGGAAAGTTGTGGGGGAATGCTTGTGGGGGAAAGGGAACTTTTGATCGCGGCTGCCTTCATCCGTAGCTTTTTTCGTCGCAAAGGCTGCAGCTGACCAAACGTTTTCTCCCTCCCCCCATCCTTCAAAGAATTTTTTCCTCAGACAGCAGGGCATTGCAACTTTAGAGCAGTTAGCGAATGAAATGAGCTAACTGCTCTGCAAGGATTTTCTTGAAAATCCTTGCCACGAAATGCGAGAAGGCAGGCTTTTGCCTGCCGTAAGCGAGCATTTCAAGTGTTAAATGCTCTAAATGCCCGGGCGACTGCGTACGCAGACGCCCGCCGTGGAGGCGATTTTGCGTCCTTCTGCCAGTGTGCGCCGGAAGGCGGAACGCAACGTTGGGCTGTGGTCCTGGCTGGACCGGCAGTGGCGTTTATGCTTCGTCGCCTTCTTCCAGCCGGGCGCGGCGGGCGGCTTCCTGTTTGCGTTCGCGGGTGCCCAGGGGGCGCAGAGCGAGGAAGTCGGCGTTCTGGTCTTGTTGGCGGCAGAAGATAAGAAAACCCGTGTGGGCGATCATGCGGTCTTCGGGGCGCAGGCGGTCGGCCAGGGGCTTCCAGCGGCGCATGAGGATTTCGCAGACTTCCACATCGCCGAAGGGGCCGCGCTCCAGCCCCAKCAGGAGTTTGCCCACCTGGTCCACTGTGGGCAGCAGAAAGCCCAGGGTGGCCCCGGGGCGCACGGCGGTCAGGGCGTGGTCCAGGTATTCCCAGGGGGTGCGCACGTCCAGAAAAAGGGCGTCAGCCCCGCTTATGGCAAAGCCGTTGGCAATGTCCTGGTGGTGCAGCTCCACGTTCCGGCCCACGCCGGCCCACGTCAGGTTGCGGCGGGCCAGGGTCAGAAATTCCTCGCGGGCCTCGTGGCTGACCACCCGGCCCGTGGGGCCGCAGAACCAGGAAAGCCCGGTGGTCAGCCCGCCGGAACCGCAGCCCGCTTCAATGATGGTCCGCCCCGGCCCGGCCCCCAGGCGCAGGCAGATGTAGGCGATGTCCTTGGGGTAGATGATCTGCGTCTGGCGCTTGAGCCCCTTGAGGCGATCGTGGAGGGTGGCCTCCTGCACCTGCATGGGCACGCCCGTATTGGTATAGAGCACGTCGCCGTAGTGGGACGCGGCCACATCCGCGGCGCGCAGCACGCCGTCGTTGCCGTGCCAGTCTTTGCCTTCTTCCAGGAGTTTTATGTAGCGGCGGCCCTTGGGCGTCACAAAAACAACAAGCGAACCGTAGGGGATCATGCGTTTCCTTCTGGCTTGAATAAGGTGGAGCGGGGGCCGGGCCCCACGCTGCGGGACGCCGCAGGCTGGCGCGGCGGGACGGGACGCCGCAGGCGCATGGTGCGTCGGCGTTCTGGTTTTGTCCGCGTCCTGGGGCTTGTGGTCAGAAAAGCGTCCTCTTGTCAACGGTGGACGGCGCTTTTCCTTTACAAGAGCGCGCGGCCCGTGTATAAGGGGGAATCCATTAACTATATCACAATACCTTGATATGCAGATATTAACTACACCTCACGAATTGGAAGCGCAGTGCCGCGCCTGGCGTAAAGCCGGGGATGACATCGCCCTGGTGCCCACCATGGGCTACTACCATGCCGGGCATGAAGACCTTATGACCCACGCCAGGGGTCTGGCCCGGCGGCTGGTGGTGAGCCTGTTTGTCAACCCCACCCAGTTTGGCCCCGGCGAAGATCTGGAGGCCTACCCGCGCGATCCGGAGCGCGACGCAGCCATTGCCGCCGCACACGGGGCGGACGTGTTGTTTCGGCCCGAACCCGGCCTGATGTACGCTCCGGACCACGCCACCTGGGTGGAGGTGCCGGAGCTGGCCAAAGGCCTGTGCGGACAGACCCGGCCCGTGCACTTTCGTGGCGTGTGCACTGTGGTGCTCAAGCTCTTTTTGCTCACCGGGGCGGACGTGGCGGTGTTCGGCCAGAAGGACTGGCAGCAGCAGGCCATTTTGCGCCGCATGGCGCGCGATCTCAATGTGCCCGTGCGCATCGTGACCCGTCCCACCGTGCGCGAGGCCGACGGCCTGGCCCTTTCTTCCCGCAACCTTTACCTGACGCCGGAGGAACGCGCCCAGGCGCCGGAAATTCGCCAGGGCCTGCTCTACGCCCGCAAGCTGGCGGAAGAAGGCGAAACCAGCGTCAGCCTGCTGCGCGAAGCCGTACTGCGCCGTTGGGCCGAGCGCCTGCCCCTGGGCCGGTTGGACTACCTGAGCGTGGTGCACCCCGAATCCCTCGCGCCCCTGACCGAAGCGGGGGACGCCGCCCTCATGGCCTGCGCCGTGCGCATGGGCAAGGCCCGGCTCATCGACAACATTCTGCTCCGTCCGTAACCCCTTCGCGTCGCGCTCGGCGCACCCAAGGAGAATCGCATGCAAACCAAGGGCAAATACTACTTTACTTCCGAATCCGTCACCGAAGGTCATCCCGACAAGGTGGCTGACCAGATTTCCGACGCCGTGCTGGACACCCTGCTGGCCCAGGACCCCGACGCCCATGTGGCTTGCGAAACCCTGGTGACCACGGGCATGGCCCTTATAGCCGGAGAAATAACCACCAGCGGCTACGCCGACCTGCCCAGCGTGGTGCGCGAAACCATCAGAAACATCGGCTACAGCAATTCCGGCATGGGCTTTGACTGGCAGACCTGCGCGGTCATCAACACCATCGGTCATCAGTCGCCGGATATTGCCCAGGGCGTGCGGCGCGAAAAGCCCGAAGACCAGGGCGCGGGCGACCAGGGCATGATGTTTGGTTACGCCTGTGACGAAACCGCCACCCTTATGCCTGCCCCCATCTACTGGGCGCACCAGCTCTCTCAGCGCCTTTCCCAGGTGCGTAAGGACGGTCTGGTGGACTTTTTCCGCCCTGACGGCAAGACTCAGGTTTCTTTTGAATACCAGGACGGCAAGCCCGTGCGCATCAACAACGTGGTGGTTTCCACCCAGCATGCGGAAAGCGCCAGTCAGGCCGATGTGGCCGAAGCCGTGAAAAAACTCGTCATCCGGCCTGTACTGGAACCCACCGGGTACTTTGATGAAAAGCACTGCGAAATTTTCATCAACACCACGGGCCGCTTTGTGGTGGGTGGCCCCATGGGCGATTGCGGCCTCACCGGGCGTAAAATTATTCAGGATACCTACGGCGGCAGCGGCCACCACGGCGGCGGGGCTTTTTCCGGCAAAGATCCCTCCAAGGTGGACCGTTCCGGCGCGTACATGGGTCGCTACATTGCCAAAAACGTGGTGGCCGCCGGTCTGGCCCCGGTCTGCGAAGTGCAGATCGCCTACTGCATCGGCGTGGCCCAGCCCGTGAGCGTGCTCGTCTCCTCCCAGGGCAGCGGGCACATCCCCGACGAAGTGCTTACCCGCGCCGTGCGCGAGGTTTTTGACCTGCGCCCCTACTTCATCACCAAGCGCCTGGACCTCAAGCGCCCCATCTACCAGAAAACCTCCTGCTATGGCCATTTTGGACGTGAACTTCCCGAATTTACCTGGGAAAAAACCGACGCTGTGGCCGACCTGCGCACCGCCGCCAAGGTGTAAAGGGCGGGGGAAGGGCGCTTCTGCTTCGTTGCGCCCTTGCGTGTTCCGGCAAGAAAAAACGCCGTTGCGGGCCGGGGAAAGTACCTTTGGTACGGTCCCGGCCGCAACGGCGTTGTGTTTTGTCTGGAGAAAAAAGAGACCCGTAAACTTTGAACATACCTATTTATAAAAGGAATCTGCTCAGGAATGGGGGCTGCATCCGCTGGTCGCCGGAGGCGGCCTGTTTTTCTCCTTTTCTTCGTTGTCAGCGCAACTGCGCGCCGCGCGCGCCGATGGTGTAGAAGTTGCGTCCCACGCGGGAAGCGCCGTTGAGCAGTGTGCTGGTAAGGCCCAGGTAGTCGGTCTGGGCGCGGCTGTTACTGTATTGCGACTGCAGCTGAGCGTCGGTGGCCTGGTTGCGCAAGGCCCAGGCGCGCACGTCCTGATTGGAGGCGTTGTTTTCGGCCTGTTGTCGGAGGGAAAGGGCGTCCAGTTCGCCTTTTTCGGCCGTATCCAGGTTGCGGTCCAGGGTGGAGCCCACGTCTACGGTCGCGCCGCCGGCTCCGGCTTCGGCACGTTGGCTGCCGATGATGCGGGCGGCCTCCTGACGTTTTTTCACGGCGTCTTCATAGCCCTGACGTCGCTCGGCGCGGGCGGCTTCTTCTGCCACCTGGGCGTTTTGCTCGGCAACCTGGGCGTTGCGGCTGGCCAGCCGGGACTGGTAGTCGTTCTGGGCCTGCTGGTTGGCAGACTGCTGCAGGGCGCTGGCCGTGCCCGCCACAGCTCCGGCCAGGGCCACGGCGGCGGTAATGGCGGCGGCCGTGCTGGTGGCTATGGCCATCAGCGCACCTCCTTGTGCCAGACGGTTTCTGTAAGGCGCGCGCCCAGCCGACGGTAGAGGGCGTCGCAGGGGCGCGAGGCCGGAGAGCTGTACTGGATGAGCCCTACGCCCCGTTGGCGCAGGGCGGTTTCGGCGTGGTGCAGCAGGTGCAGGGCATTGGGACCGCGCCGGAGGTCGGGGCGCAGATAAAGGCCGTCCAGGGCGGCCAACAGCAGGCCCCGGCGGTGGGGACAGGGCACCAGGGTAAAGGCGGCGTAGCCCGCCAGCGTTCCGTCCTGCCGGGCCGTGCTCAGGTGCAGCATATGCAGGGCTTCCAGCTCGGCGTAGCGGGCCAGGTCAAGCACCTTGTTTTGCGGCCCGTGCAAGGGGGCCTCCACCTCCTGCCAATGGGCGTCGGCCAGGGCGCGGGCTTCCTGTCCGGCGTCGGCCAACGTTTCGCTTTGTACGCAGAACACAACTGCCTCCTTGAAAAACAGGTTCATGATCGGGCGCTGTTTGCCAATGCCGCCACAAAAAATTCTATTTCCCCTAGAGCAGTTATCGAATGAAATGAGCTAACTGCTCTACAAGGATTTTATTGAAAATCCTTGCCACGAAATGCGAGAAGGCAGGCTTTTGCCTGCCGTAAGCAAGCATTTCAAGTGGTAAATGCTCTAGCCGAAGGCCGTATCCACCACCAGGGCCAGGAGCCGCCACGGCAGGGGCCTGTCCTGCACCAGCCATACGGAGGTCTGGGCGTCCTGACCGCCGCCGGGGGTGAACTCCAGGTCGCCGGAGAAAGGTTCACAGGGCGCGCCATACGTTGCGGGCAGGAAGGGGAAGTCGTAGAGGGTTTCCCGGTCCGGGCCGTATTTGCCGCCCACGCTGCGGTAGAGGCGCACGGCGCAGCGCCCGTAGGCCCGGCGCTTGCCCAGGGTGGAACCGGTCTGTGCGTCGGCCTCCACGGGCAGAGGGGCCAGGGCGGCCGTGTAGGCCAGGCCAGCGTGCACCACCTTGGCCGGGTAGGGCAGGCTGATTTGCCCGCCCTGTACCACGCAGCCTTCCACAGGACTGCCGTCGGCCAGCACGGACACTTCCCGCCCTTCCAGATGGTCCAGCCCCGTCACCACGTCCAGGCCTGTTTCACTGCGCTGGGTGATGCCGCAATCCACAAAGAAGGCCTCTTCAATGGCCGTATCCTGGCCGAAGGGCGCTTCCAGCTTTTCCAGAAAATGACGGGTGACGCCGTTCACCTGCCGTTCCACCACCAACAGCAGCACGTCCGAATCTTCGCCGGAGAGGACGGACACGGAGCGCACCTTGCCATCCGTGGGGTGGCGGGACCAGCCATAAATTTCATGCTCCTTCATGTAGGTGAGGGCCAACAGCGTGCCATCGTTGCGCACGCACCAGATGGTGGAACTTGGGGTCTGCTGGTAGGCCCACTGCAAGATGCTGTAGCCGTCAAAAAGGTGCGGGGCCATGATGGAGAGGTCGTTGCCCGCGTAGCCGTCTTTTTCCAGCGAATAGAACAGGTCGCGTACCCGCGAACCGTGGCGCTGCACGTGCATGACGGAGTTGCCGATAATGAGCGGCGCAAGCCCGCCAGAGCTACCCCAGTAGCTTTGGGCCACAATGCTCACGCCCGAAGGCGTGATGACGCCGTCTGTGCCCGTGGCCTTGTATTCGCTGCCGGAGGTGCCCAAAAGCAAATCGCCAAAACTGGCTATCCACTGGATGCTGTCAATGGAGCCGGAGGCAATCATGTATTCCACGGGGTCGTCGTCCTGCAGGGGGCGGGACTTGCGGAAGTTTTCAAAATCCCCGGTGCGGGACATGTAAAAGTAGCCGGGGCTTTTTTTGCCGCCGCCCAGGGCCATGCGCTGCTGATGAAAAGCCACGACGCCGGGGTTGTTGCCGTCGGCAAAGGGGTCCCAGTCTTCCTTGGGCGTATCGGAGGTGTCGGCTTCGTAATTGTTATCGATAAATTTCAGGGTTGCGCCGGCGGCAAACACGGGGGAAACGGCATAAGCCCCCACCGTGCCGGAGGGGTAGGCTGCGTTGTTGCCCAGCTGGCCGGTGGTATAGGTGCTGTATGTGCCACTGGGGTCGCCGTCTTCGCAGGGCAGCATGACCCAAAAATAGCTTTTGCTCGTGGAGGTGGAAGAAAGCCAGGTTTTTGTCCCGTTCGAGTTGTTGAGATATCTCCAGGTGGTGGTATTCGTTGTTTTTGTCACCCGAACAAAGGCCTTGTTATCAAGGATAAAGGCGTTCTGCGTAGTGGATGCGGACACTTTGAGCTTGCTGGTGCTGTCCACATTGGCGGTGTGCCCATTGCCGTTGACCACGGTGCGGGTAATGCTGCCAGCATAGTGACTGATGTCGCAGGTCAGACTGCCCATTTTGAGGCCAGCCAGCTCGCCGCCCTCGGCGCTGGCGGCCTTGGTGACGCCGATAAAGCCGTAGTACCCGGCTTCTTCGCGGTAAACGTTGTATTCCGTAGCGTCGTCCACGGCCGACCAAGTGACAGTGGCGCTGTTGCCCTGCACCCAGTCAGAGGGATGTTTGCCCGTGGTGACGGCTCCTGCTTCTGACGGCAAGGATTCGCGGCCGTCGTCGTCCACGGCCACCACCTTGTAGCGCAGTGTGTAACTTCCGGCAGTGCCGCTGAACTTCACCGTGGGCGCGGCTGGGGCGTCCAGGCTCTGGTTCAGGACGACCTCTTCAATCTCCCAGGCGTAGCCGCCGCCTTCCGCATCCGTGCGCAGGATTTTTTGCAGGGGGTAGTCCGGATGGGCCAGATAGACCACGTCGCCCACTTGCGCGTAGGAAAGACGCAGCAGGTCGGCAACGGTATAGGGCGTGACCACATCCACATCCATAAGGGCCGTGCCGTCGCTTACGCGCAGGCGGTGGCCCGAGAGGATAAGGACAAAGTTCTGTCCGGCCTCTTCATTGAAGCTGAAGGGGATGAGCACGGCATTTTCCTCCCCCAGGTCGGCCACAAAGCGGGTGCCGGAGCGCCGGGCCGCGTCGCCGTGCAGGCCTGGCAGCATGTTTTCCATGCAGGCCACGCAGTTGCGGTAGCGGGTCAGGTCGTAGCGCGCCCCCAGGGTGGGGGAGATTTCGCCGCCGGTAAAGTTTTGCAGGGCTATGCGCATGGGTCAGACCCCTTGCACGGCTGGCAGTTCCGGCCAGGGCGTCAGTTCGCCGCCGCCGTCCCACGGCGCACCCTCCTGGCCAGGCAAGTCGCGCAGTGTCTGGCGGTAGGCCCTGATGGCGGCCAGGCTGTCAGCGCTACTAGGGTAATCCGCTAACAGATACTTGTCCGTGTCGCCCAGCTTAGCGTCACGCACGGCGCGGAGCTGTGTAAAGAGATCCTCCTCTGTGGGCGGGGGCGGTGGGATGAATACAATGCTCCCATATTTTGCAACTGATGTGTTGTGAGGTCCTACAAAACTTTCGTACACCGACATTCCAGCATCTGAAATCGCTGCATCTGATAGCTCGTGCCATTGCGAATTGAGGAACGCAATTCGGTCCTCCTGGCTCGCTACGCGCAATACAAAGCCATTTGATGCTATGAAAATTCCGTACATATTTCACCATTCCATATTTATTGATAGGCTTTTAGCTGTATGTTAGCACCTGCAGTGAGTTCTATGACGCGAATAATAACTGTTTCTTTATTTGGAAATACTATGTAGCAGTTTGACGATGCGTATTCTCCATCGGTACTATAGCCAAGTACATAGCCAGATGTTGCAGATGTACCTGTTTCTCCTTGTCCACCGTCAGCACCGCTTATAGTCTTTAGCTTTGCAATCCCTGTGGGCGTACTCCTGTTCATTACTATAAAAAGTGGCTTTCCAATTACGACACCAGTTATCTGCCAGTCCCCAGGCATGGATGGCTTAGTCGACAACAGGAGTGATGTACCCACCTGCATGGCTGTGTCCCAAGCACATTTTTGCGTTGCTAATGCCGTGCCAGTGGCGGCAACTGTATCCGTTTTCGTTATCCAATCGTCCAGCTTCCCACTTGCGTCAGCCTGCGGCACGGCGTTGGCCGTGGGCGTGGGGGTTACAACACTGCCTACGCTCAAAAACGCCGGGCCGTTGTCAAGCGTCGCCCCCGTTACCATGTCCGCAGCCGTCGCAACACGGCCGATTCCCCTCGTGCTTGTGGTGGCTGACTGCGTTTTTCCCTCAACTGCTTCAACCCTGGAAACAAGGTTATCCGGCACCGCGTCTTTTGCCTTGTGCGCGTAGTGTTTGGCGCTGTATTCCCCGGACTGCACTGGCACATCTGCATCTTCAGAGGCCCAGCGCCGGGAGAGGTCTGCACTGTCAGCGGCGGCGGTGGCGCTGTCAGCCGCAGCTATGGCCTTTTGGCTGGCCGTAGTCGCGCTGCCAGCGGCAGCAGTCGCACTACTGGCTGCGGCTGTAGCCTTTTGAGTAGCTGTGGTCGCGCTGCCAGCGGCGGCTGTAGCACTACTGGCTGCGGCTGCGGCCTTTTGAGTAGCTGTGGTCGCGCTGCCAGCGGCGGCTGTAGCACTACTGGCTGCGGCTGCGGCCTTTTGAGTAGCTGTGGTCGCGCTGCCAGCGGCATTGTCGGCCTGCGTGGCTGCGTTTGCAGCACTGTCAGCTGCAGCGGTAGCCTTCTGGCTGGCGAGGTCTGCACTGTCAGCGGCGGTGGTGGCTTTTTGGCTGGCCGTAGTCGCGCTACTGGCTGCGGCTGTAGCACTGTCAGCCGCAGCGGTAGCAGAAGCGGCCGCGCCGGTTGCGGATTGTTCCGCCTGGTCGCGGGCGTCAAAGATATCTTCGACCATGTCCTCCGGCGTGGTCGCGCTCGTGGCCGACAGCTTGACAGCGCGGCTCAAGCCCTCGCGTAACTGCTGCCGTTCGGCTGCGGCCTGGTCCAGGGCGTCTTCAATAACCTGGGGGTCGAAGCGGGAGGCGGAAACCAGGTCCACTTCCTGAACAAAGGGCATGTCGCGGGTGATGGAGAGCACGGCCCCGGCGGGCAAGGGGCTGCCTTCGCGCAGGTAGACGACGCTGCCGCCGCTTTCGGTAAGGCTGATGCTGCACTGGGCGGTGACGTCTTCCTCGGTCTGCTCTGTGGCGCCTGGCATGGTGACCGTGACGGTGAGCTGGTCCGCGCTCCAGACCTTGAAGGCAAAGGGGAACGTGGTGGCGACGCCGTTGCCGTGGAAAACGGTGCGGCTGGGGCTGAAGGGCATGGTCATGGCAGAGGCTCCTTAAAGAATGTCAGCGGGCCAGAAGCCAGGGGTCTTCCGCAGGGCGCTCCCTGCGTTCTGAGGCGTCGGCGGCCTGGGCTCGCGGCAGGTCGGCGGCATAGAGCTTCTCCAGTGCGGCGATCTGCTGGCCCGCATCTTTGAGCAGGGGTACGGCCACCAGGGCCGCCAGCTTGCGGGCCAGAATGTGGGCGAAAAGGTCGTCGAACAGGCGGGGGTTTTGCACGTCTTCTGTGTACAGGGCCAGGGCGCGGTCCGAATCCGTCAGCAGCAGAGGGGCGTCCCCGGCGGCGTTGCGGCCCAGGCGAAAGGGGCGCGGCGCAAGGCCCTGGTGCCGTACGGCGTGCACCTTGAGGCACAGGTCGGGCAGGGCATAGGCAAAGCCGAATTCGGGCGCGTAGCCTTCGGGCAGGGCCTGCGGCGCGAGCCAGGCCCTGCGCTGGGCGAAATTCCAGGGAAAGTCGCGCAAAACCTGCCGCCGGGCTGTATCCCAGTACAGCCGACACTGCAGGGCTTCTGGTGTATTTTCCTGTTCCGCGGCTACGCCGCGTGCGCCCAGGAAACCCAGGGCGCGGTTCCAGATGCTGATTTGATTGATGCTCATGCCACGCTCCTGAAAAATGGTTTGCGGAGGCCAGGACAGCGGGACAAGGCCGCTGGCGGCAGGGGAAAAGGGGAGACATCCGTCCCCTTTTTCCCCAGAGGTGCGCGCTCAGCGGACCATGAGGGCCGCTTCGTAGGGCAGGTCTTCTTCTCTGGTCAGGGCGGCGAAGATGCGGCCCTGGCTCACGTTCTGCCCGGATACGGGCGTGAGGGAAAAACGCAGACGCAGGTAGGGCTGGCGCGCGCCCTGGGGCAAAAAGCGCAGGTAAGGCCGCGCGCCCAGATCCAGAGTGGGGGCCGCCGCGCTGTGGGCAATGCTGACGCTGCCGCCCGGCACGCTGGTCCAGGGGCCGTCGGGCTGGGCGGCCTGCTCCATGTCAATGCTCAGATTCTGGACTTCGGCGGGCAGAAAGGCTTCGGTAACGGAGAGGCGCAGGGGCATGGGCTCCATGCGGCCCGGCAGCTTGCAGGCGGTCAGGGCCACGGTGTTGCCCGTGGCGTTGGCGGTGAGGGAGCCTTCAAAAAAAACGGCGTTGCGATCGATGATGGCCATGGGATCTCCTTGCGGGATGTGGAAGTGAGGGGCGGGATGGAACTGAAGGATGGCCCCGCCCGGCGCGCGGGGCCCCGCCGGGCGGAAGCCGCGGGGCTAGACGGGGTCTTCGGTGGAAAGCACGGCGTCGCACTGGCGCACGGGCCGGCCGTGAAGCACGGGCACGGCTTTGGCGTCAAAAAATTCGCCGTACTGCAGCTGCACGTTGCCCGCGTCGGAATTCTGCAATTCCAGGGCAGTGAGCACATCGGCATTGGCGTACCACACCGCTTTCTGACGCAGATGCTGGGGCATGCGGTTTTTGGCTTCGATGGTCAGCTTCTGCAGGTCCACAAAGCCGCTCTGGCCCTTGCGTTTGCCCAGGGCCGCCACGGGCAGGTTGGCGATGCGCGCCACGCCGCGCCAGTCACGCACGGCCAGGCCGCAACGCCAGTTGTACTTATCGCCCACCACCTGGTATTTGCGGCCGTCCGGATCCTGAGTCATGTAGGTTTTGAGATCCTCGTGAGAGAGTCCGCCCGTGCTGCCCTTGGGGTAGACTCCATGCACGGACTGCGCGCCCCAGGCGACCAGCCAGAGCGAGGTGCAGCCGGTGGCGTCGCGTCCGCCGGCGTCCAGCACGTTGTTGGCGTCCTGAGCCGGGTAGCGCATGGCCAGGCCGTTGAATTCGTCAGGGTTCAGATTGCTGTTGCCGTAGAAGAGGGTGGCGGCCACCTTCTGACGCATGGCCTCGGCAAAGGCGATGCCTTCGCTCATGCGGAAGGCCCGGTCGCGGCTGCCGTAAAGACGCAGCTCCTCCACATCCAATTCCATAATGGCTTCGAGAATGCCGCAGCCTTCCTTGACCTGGCTCCACTGGGATTTACTGGGCGGCGTGCCCTGGTAGAGCCTGCGCCAGTAAACTTCCGGCAGGCCGGTGCGGATGCGGGTGAGGTGGCCGTCGCTCTGGTTGGCCTCCATCCAGAGCACATCGTCCACGATGTCGTTGGTTTTGTTCATGAGCTCAATGATCTGCCCGGCTTTTTCACCGCGGTAGAACTGTTCCATTTCCGCCAAAGAAACCACAAAACCCAAAGAAGTGGCCATAGTTGCCTCGTTGGTTGCAGGGTGTGACAGTAAAAAAGGGGAATCTAGCCCCGCGCGGACCAGCCCGCGTACATGCGTTCTTCCAGGGGCGGCATGGCGGCGCTGTGGGCCTCGCCGCGCACCAAGCCGTCTTCCATGAGGGCGTCGGCAATGTTGTTGAAGAAGCGCAGGATGGACAGGTTGTTGCCGTAGCCGGTTTCCTCCAGCAAACGGCCGATGTGACGATCCGGATCAAAGCGGTCCAGGGCCAGCTGGGCGCGGGCCACGCTGGCGGAGAGGTTTTCGCCGCCCAGCTGTGGATCCTGGGCGGCTTCGCGCCGCCACTGGTCCACCTGGGCCTGCCAGGAGGCGCGCTGGGCGACCTCGTGCTCCCGCAGCTTCTGGGCCAAGGGATCCTGCGCCGGGGCGTCGGGCGTCGCTGTGTCCGGCGCGGGCATGTCGGGCGCGGGGGCGCTTTCCGCGGGGGCAGGCGCGGCGGGCGCGCCGTTGGTCCCGGTAGTGTCCGGGCCGGGGGCAAGGGGCAGGTCAGGGGTGGTCTGGCTCATGGTCTTCGTCCTCCTGTGGGTTGAGCAAACGGGGCAGATATTCCGGGTCGGCCCGGCGCAGCAGGCGCAGCAGACGCGCGCCCACGTAGCGGCGGCCTTCGGTAAAGCCCAGGCGCAGGGCGTCCGCGCCGGGCGGGGCGTCTTCCAGGTTCAGGGCGCTGAAGCAGCGGCATTCTTCCAGCAGCCAGCGCAGCAGCAGGCGGCCCTGGGGGTGGGCCATAAGGCCCGTGAGCGCCTCGCGCAGAGCCGCTTCCGCCTGCAGAACGCGGCTTTGGGCCAATTTTTGTCGTTTTTCGGCCTGTTCATATGGGGCAAAGGCGTCCATCAGCGGGCCTCCTTACGAGGAGGCGCTGGGCTTGGGGCCGCTGCCGCGGCAGACGGCGGGGACCATGCCGGGCGGCCCAGGCCGCGGATCAGGTCGGCCAGACCGTCCAGGGCCGAACCTTCCTGCCCTTGCGGGCCGTGCAGCGGCGTCTGGGCCAGCTGGCGCGCCATGTCCACGCCCTGGCGCAGGTTTTGGGTCAGGGCGGCCACGCGGGACGATTCCGCTCTGGCGGCCCGCAGTTGTTTTCGCTCCTCCAGGGGACGGCTCAGGCTGACGGGCAGGCCCAGGCTGTCGGCGTAGCTGTCCAGCAGCCGGTCCACGTTGAGGGCGTCCAGGGCTTCGGGCCAGGCGGCGGAGGCTTTAAGGGTCAAGGCCAGATATTGGCCTGTGGCGCTCACGCCCACCAGTTTTTGCGCCTGGGCCAGCAGGGAGACGAACTCCACCTTGAGGCGACGGCCCGTGAGCTCCGGCGGGCAGGGCGGCAGCATGTCCAGCTCGGCCATGCACAGGAAGGTGCGGTCCATGAGCGGGATGAACAGCTCGTCGTGCAGGCGTTCCAGCACGGGCCCGATGAGCACCAGTTTTTCCTCCTCGCGGGCGGCGATCTCGCTGGCCGTGACCCGGCTGCGGCCTTCCAGAATGAGCTTGAAGAGATCGTTGTAGAGCCCGTTGCGGATTTGGTTCTGCACGGCTTCCATAGCCTTGCGGGCCGTGGCCAAGTCCGGATTGACCTGCAGGAGCGGCGTGGCCGCCTGGGGGCTCTGGCCGGGGGCGCTGTCCACATAGTTGATGCCGCCTGGGGTCAGGTCGAGCCCCACGGAGCGCAGGCCCGCGGCTACGCTCATGGGCGGATCCACGGCCTTATGGATGGCCTTGAGGGTGGTGACGCCCATTTGTTGCAGCATGCGGCAGTCGGGCAGGGCGTCCATGGCCGGGGAGCGGCCGTAGACGTCGTTGCCGGCCACGTCCCAGCGTGGTCCGAAGCCGGGGAAGGAGCGGAAGCCCGACTGCCGCAAAGGGTGCCCCTGGCCTTCGCGCCCTTCCAGCCAGTACACCGAGGCCACGGGCATATGCCGGGCCGTGAGCAGCGCGGGGTTGCGCTCCGTGCGCGGATATACGGCCTGGATGACGTTGTGCCGGGCATCAGGCTGCACCGCGGCCTGGCGGCGCAGGCTTTCCGGCAGGGCCGCCGGGCCGAAGGCCTGGAGCAGCTGGCGCAGGGTCATGGCCGTGCGGCGGAAGACCGTGTCCACCCGCCGGGCCGCGTCGCAGTCCAGGACGTATTCCCCGGCGCAGAGGGGCAGAAAGCGGAAGCCGCCGCGGACGTCGGCCAGCTCAAACACAAAGGCCGTGCCGAAAGCGCCCAGTTCACCGTAGATGGTGTGCATGGCGTTGTAGAAGTTGGAGCGGTGGAAAACCGCGCGCATGCGCGCGGCCACCTCGTCCAGCCAAGCCTGTACCGGGCGTTGGCGGGCCAGGTCCGCGTCATCCAGGCTGAGGCGGAACCAGGGCCGGGCCGGACTGGTCAGCCCGCCTTGCAGCCCTGCCGCCAAGGTGCGCATGGCCAGAATGCCCGTAGCGTCTACCAGCCGACGGTTGAGCAGGGGGCCTTGTTCTGCCGCGTCCGCTTCGGGCTGCAGCCGACAGCGGGTGGGCAGAAAGTGGTCCGCCAGGCTTTGCCAGGCCGTGTCCCAGGGGGCGCGTCGGCGCAGCAGGGCCTGATAACGCCGGACCAGATCCGGAAGGCGGGCGCGTAGCGCGTCTTCGCCTGTGGGGGCGTTCTGTGTTTCCCGGTTGGTCATGATTATTGCCCCAGCAGGGTTTTGCGGGTGGTTTCCGCCCGGTTGAGCGGACTGGTGTGCACAGCGGCGTAGAGCCCGGCTGCGCGGGCGGCCTTGTCCTTCTGGATCTGGCGGGCGGCCGTGGCCGCTTCTGTGACGGGCTTCTGCACTTCCTGTTTGGGTACGGGCGTCACTTCGGGCACGCTGGGCGTGTCGGCGCTGCCTCCTCCGAATCCCATAAGAGCCTCCTTGGGGTTGACGTTGCGCAAGTCTGACGGTGTGCAGCAGACCAGCACGCCGTCCACAAAGCGGTTTTTCCGGGCGTGACGGCAGGCTTGCGGCAGCCGGGCCAACAACCGAAAACCGCAGGCTTGGGCCAGACGCCAGGCGTGGCGGTTGGGCGCGGGACAAAGGCCCAGCACCGCCGCGCAGTCCAGCCGGGTAAAAGCCCAGGCCAGGCCGTCGCGGGCCATGGGCACGGCCAGCCGGGCCGCGGCCCGGAAGGTGGTGAAATCAAATTCCCAGAGCTTGCCCCGGCGCGGCGTGAACAGGGCGCAGGCCAGCATGGCGGCGGGGTCGTGCCCGCCTGCGGCCGGATAGCAGCAGAGCAGCACGCCGTGGGCCGGGTCCGTAATGCGTTGCCAGTCGTCCAGGCTGGGGGCGGCAAAGGCGCTCATGGCGCAGCCCAGCAGCCCTTCGGCAGACATGCGGACAAAAACGGCGTCGCGCGTGGCCTGGTCCTGGGCGGGCAGGTAGTGGAAGCAGGGCATCAGTCTTCTCCGAACATGTTGTAGCGGGTTCTGGCCCGGCGGCAGCCGTCGACGGTTGCCGCCACGGGACGAAAGCCCGTGGCCGCGTAGCGCAGGGCATCGGCCCCGTGGCTGGTCCAGTCGTGCAGGGGGCCGGAGCCTGGTCCGCCGGGCCGCCACTGCCGCCGGTAGGCGCGCAGGGCCTTGATGCCCGTGGCGCAGTGCTCCGCGTCAAACCAGCAGCGCGGCAGCAGGCGGCGCACGGCGTCGATGCCGTCGGCCAGGGGCAGGGCCGGGGCCAGACTGAAACGCAGACCCATGCGCGCCGCGCATTCCCAGCGGCTCTGGCCTGTGCCCAGTTCCCGCACCCGGATGTCCTGCGGGGCCAGATGCTGGCCGTAGCAAAAGCCCCGGCCAGGCAGATCCTCCCCCGGCGCGGCCGGGCCCGCCGGGCGGGCTTTTTGCTCCAGCACCCGCACATAGTGGGCCAGCCCTTCGCCTGAGGCTTCGTAGTAGTCCACAAAGCGCCAGGTTCCCGATGGCTCCACCTGGAAAAACCAGATGGCCGTGGCGTCGTCCATGCCCAGGTCCCAGGCTGTGTGCACGGGCAGTTCCGGAGCCACGGGCAGGGCGGCGATGCGCCCTTCGCGTTCGGCCGCGTCCACCAGGGGCGCGTAGTAGGCCCCGCGCACCGCAGCGGCGAACGAGCACTCGAATTCCTGCGCAAACTCCGCCGCCTCCATGCTCTGGCGCGCGGCCTCCAGCTCCGCCTGCGGCAGGTAGCCCGTCTGCGAAGCGGGAAAGCGGAAACGCGACCACAGTCCGCTTTGGTCCGCGCCGGCCTGCTGCCAGACGTCATAGAGCAGGTTATCCGTGCCGTGTGGCGTGCCGCAAAACAGCGCCCGTCCCTGGCGATCCGCCAGCATGGGCCGCAACACCTGGCTCCAGACCTGCCGGGGCATGTCCGCCGGTTCGTCCAGTACCAGGTCGTCCAGGTACAGGCCGCGCAGGGCCTGGGCGTTTTCCGTGCCCAGCAGACGGATGCGCCCGCCCGTGGGCAGCAGACAGGCGAGCTCGCTTTCCAGAAAGCGCGTGCCCGGTACTGCCCCGGCAAAACGGCGGCAGTAGTCCCAGGCTACGGCCTTGGCTTGCCCCAGAAAGGGTGCGGCGTAGGCCGCCCGCCAGTCCTCCCGGCCTGAAAGGAGAGCCTGACGGATCAGGTCGTTGACGGCCGCCACTGTTTTGCCGAACCGCCGGTGGCAGAGCATGACGCAGAAGCGCGTGCGTTCCTGGTGGAAACGCCACTGTAACGGACGCGGCGTATAGGGAATGACGTGGAGCATGGCGACCTGCGGGTTGCTGTTTGAAGGTCCGCGCCGGGCGGGTCCAGCACGCTGGAGGGGCGGATGGCGCGTGGGCAGCCTGCGCTTATGGGAAAAGGGTTTCCCAAGAGCGCTACCCCTGGACCGGCGGAGCGGTTTTCTTTTTGATCCGACTATGGTTTTTTCGGGGGCTGATCCGGAGCGGGACCGGCCCAGGTTACGCGCAGGCGTGGGGCCTGGGCCGGCGCGGCGGCCGCGTCCAACGCGCCGAGGATGGCGTGGAGTTCTTTGATTTCTTTGACGATATCAATGCTTTTTTCAGCTATGTCGGCTCGATTCAGGCTGTTGGTGAGCAGGGCGAGGCGTTCTTCCAGGCTGCGCAGCAGCCCCTGCACGCCGGAACGGGGTTGCGCCGGGGCGCGCCGGGCGGCCATCAGCGGCGGGCTCCGGCGGCGCTGCCGCTGTAAGGCTGTCGGCGGACGGGCAGGCTGTGCAGGCGGTCCTCCTGACGCTCCAGGCCGTGTTCCAGCCGGGTCAGCAGGCGGTCCAGACCGCTCATGCGGGCGCTGAGGGCCTGCAGCTCACCGCGCAGGGCGGCCAGTTCGTTGTGCAGGCCGGTGAGGGCCGCCGTGCCGGGGATGGCGCGCAGGCCATTTTCCAGCCCGGCCAGGCGGCGGTTGGTGGCGGCTTCGCAGCGGGCCTCGCGCTGCAAATGCAGCAGATAGTCGTCCTGGCGGACAAAGGCCCGGCGCAGGCTCCAGAGGGCCCAGGCAAACAGGGCCTGGACCGCCAGCACCAGCAGGCTTGCGCCCGTGGAGGAAAAAAGGTCGATAGGCATGGGTTGCGCTCCGTGGTTGCAGGTGAAGGGGCGGCGGCAAAAGCCTTGTGCGGCTAAAAACCCAGGCCCAGCATGCCCAGCAGCAGGCCCATGATCTGGTCCAGGGCCGAGGGCGGCAGGCTGGCGCCCCAGGAGGCGAAAAACAGGGGGATGACAATGAGCCTTCCCACCACTTCCCAACAGAACAGCAGGCTGAGCATCCAGCCCAGAAAGGAGCGCCAGAGCCGCAGCCGACTTTGGGGCGCGCCGGCCACTTCCGCTTCATTGATACGACTTTGCGCCGCGTTCTGCGCATTGTGGTCGGGCAGGACGCGCTGCAGGGCCGATCCCGCCATGGTGCCGAGGCCGCTGAAAAGTTTGCCGAGCAGGGTCCACATATCAGTCCTCCTCCCGTTCCAGCCGGGCCAGATAGTTGTGCAGGTCGCGCACCCGGTTGCGCCAGCCCGCAAGAAAGGCCTTCATGGAGGGGCGACGGGCGGCCAGATCGCGGTAAAAAGCCTCGCGCAGGCGCAAGGTCTGGCGGGCTGCGTACCAGTGCAAACCGGCTGCGGCCAGAGCCGCGGCCAGTTCGGCCGTGCGTTCGCCCATAAGACCGTCTTCGGCAATGGCCGTGTAGTGGTCCAGCTGGGCTTCACCCGTGGCGTTCATGGCCTGCTGCATCTGGCGCACGGCGCGCGCCGGGCCCTGGTTTACGGCCCCGTCGTAGAGCACAACGGCCAGGGGCAGGGGCAGGGCCGCGCATCCCAGGGCGTCCCAGAAGTGTTTTTTGAACAAAACCTGCGCCTGCGCTTTGGTGCAGGCACGGATGTCGTCGGCGTCCACATCGCCGTCCGTATCCAGGTCCAGTCCGTCGCAGGGGCAGGCGGCGGTGGCGCGGCGGACGCACTGGGCGCAGTTGCGCTGCTGGCGCAGGCATTCTTCTCTGGCCTGACGGGCCAGATCCTGCACCCAGCGCAGGGAAACGCCGTGGTTGGTCAGGCCGCCGGGGTCGGCAGGATGGTCGGTCAGGCCGCCCTCCCAGAGGGCGGTGAAGGCGTGGGCTTTCTGAAACGCGGTAGCGGACATGACGGGCTCCTTGCTGGTGGACTTAGCTGTCGGCCGCCGGGTTCTGAATCCGACCGGCGGGCGCGGCGCGTGAAGCCACCATGCCGCAAAGCGCGTTTGGTGTAAGACTGAAAGGCTTCAGCAGGGGGCAGACCTTGCCTGGTGCGGGTTGCGGCGGCAGGGGCGGGGGCGTGTGCGCGGATGCGTGCAAAAAAAGCCTGTCAAATGATAGGCTTATGAGTATTGCTTAATAAATATTAAAATATATAATGAATTATTACGGTGTATTATCTGAAAGTGCAGGGGGTCTGGAAGCGGCTCGGAGGCTGTGCAGCAGCCGGGCCTGCGGGGGAGCGGAGCCGTCTTTTTTCAGGATTTGCCAGACGCGGCGCTCCGAGATGCCGTGACGGCGGGCCAGACCTGCCACGGCGGCGGTGCTGCTGACGCCCTGGCGGGTGCTGCGGCTGAAGTCGTCAATGATGTCGTGCTGGCGCATTTTCTGAAACAGGGCCTCGCAGCGGGGCACATAGAGGCTGGTGCCGCCAAAGGCCGCCATGAGTTTACGCAGGCAGCTCGTGCCCAGGGAGCGGCGCAGGGGGTGACGCGGGTCCGGCAGGCGGCGAGGCACATGCAGGTTCTGGCCGCCGTAGAGGTGCAGCACGCGCTGGAATTGGCGCGGGTGATCCAGAATATCCCAGATAAGCCGGGCGCTTTCGGGCAGGTGCCGCGCGAGCTCGCGCCACTGGCGTTCCTCTTCGGCCAGGCGCAGGGCGCGGCCCCAGGCCCCGCGCACCTGGCGGTCCTGCCGGGAGGCTGCGGGCTTGGCGCTACTGGGGCACACGGCAGGCCTCCGTCAGGAGCGGGTGCGACAGGGAGGGGAGGCTGTGCGGGGGTGGGCAAAGGGGCGCGGACCAGGGAACTTCTGCCACAGGTCTTTGCGCCAGCTGTCCTGCCAGCAATCGGAGGTGGTCGCCCATAAGGCGCAGAACGGGCCGCTGGGCGGCGTCCGCCTGGGCCTGCAAGAGGTCCAGCACAGCGCTCAGGTTACGGATGTCATCGTGCAGTGCGTACATGCTATGCTCCCGTGGAAGATATTGCCGGATGGCGTAAAAATAGATTTACAAATTTTTGTTTCTGAATCAAGGAAAACTTTTTTATAAAAGAAAAGTTTTAATATATTATTTTAATTCTATTATTATATTTATATCCGCGCAAATAGCCCATATAGGCAAAAAATTTTTTATATCAATATAGGAAAACCTTGCTAAGAAAAAGGCTTCGGGGTACAGTGCTGGGGCGGCGTGCGCGGTTTTGTTTGCTGTAACGGGCGTTCTTCAGATTTTTCCGCCGCGGAAGGCGGCCCTGGCGGCCTTCCGGTCCCTAAGGCTCTGGCGGCCGCATTGCGGTGACAGAGGAAAAAGAAATGACAACCGCGAGAAAGGTAGACAGCCATGAACGCAGTGAGCCTTGGACGCGACGAGGCCGGAGCCTTTGCTAGGCGTCTGGCGCAACGGCGCGAGGCTCTGGGCCTGCGCAAGCAGGATCTGGCGAAAAAAATGGGCTTGAGCCTGACCACTATTCAGCAGTACGAGCGTGGGCAGTGGCCTCGTGGCGGGCACGCCGTGCGCCTGGCCCGGACTTTGGGCTGTTCTCTGGACTGGCTTCTGGCCGGCAAGGGCGAGGCCGAAGGCGGCGTGCTGGACACGCCCGACGCCAGGCTGGTGATGGTGCCCATGGTGGAGGCCCGGCTTTCGGCGGGCACGGGCAGCTTTGAGACCAGCGACGAGGTGTTGCGGCACTACGCCTTTCGCTGGGATTTTTTGCGCCGCAAGGGCAACCCTTCGCGCATGGTGCTGCTGCGGGTTTCGGGCGACAGCATGCAGCCGCGCATCATGCACAACGACGTGGTGCTTATTGACCAGAGCCAAAACGTGCCCGTGCCGGGGCGCATCTATGCTGTGGGCGTGGAGGACATGGTCTATCTCAAAATTGTCAATGCCGTGCCCGGGCGGCTTATCCTGAGCAGCTCCAACGCGCTTTATGCGCCCATTGAGGCCCCTACCGGCGGGCAGCTGGCCGACCTGGTGCGGGTTATCGGCCGTGCCGTGTGGGTGGGCCGTGAGTTGGATTAGGGTTGTTTTGTCCGTAGAATGGTAAAATTTCAATTAACAATTATGCAATGACTAGAAGTAATAATGTGTATATAATTTATAGTGATATATAATAAAATTATTTTTTGTATTGTTACGTGTAAAATGCATAGATATTAAGTTGTGAACCCTTTTTTCAGCAGCATCCCCTTGTCTTGATTTGCCCAGCACAACCAGGTATGATTCCATAAGAAACGGATACTCTGCGTGCGGTTCTCCGCCCGGCAGTATTTTTGCGGCGCTGCCCTTTGCGGGCGCTCTTGCCGTTGCCAGAGCTTCTTTTGACGTCATCAGGGGATACCATGCTGCGGATTATGGCCAGGAATTTTTTGGGAAAGGCCCCACTATGGTATAAATATTCAATTTTATGCTTTTTGCTGTTGAATCCTGCCGTCTTTTTCTTGGTCAGCCCCTTTGTGGCGGGCTGGCTGATTCTGCTGGAGTTTATTTTTACCCTGGCCCTGGCCCTGCAGGTGTACCCTGTGCCTGCCGGAGGGCTGCTGGCCCTGCAGGCCGCCGCCATCGGCCTGGCCCGGCCGGAAACGATATACAGCGAAATAGCCGCCAACCTGCCCACCCTGCTTTTGCTTATTTTCATGGTGGCCGGCATCTACTACCTCAAGGATGTGCTTTCGCTGGTTTTCACCAGTCTTTTTCTGCAGTTCAGGAAAAAATGGCAAGTTTCGCTGGTGTTTTGTGTGGCCACCGCCGCGCTTTCCAGTTTTTTGGACGCGCTGACGGTGCTGGCCGTGCTTATTGCCGTCATTTTTAATTTTTACGCCATCTATCATCGGGTGGGCAATGCCTACGCGGGCATTCCCAAGGAGCAGGCGGAACAGGAAACTGCCGCCTTCCAGGGTTTTCTGCGCAATCTGATCATGCACGCGGCCGTGGGCACGGCTCTGGGCGGCACCCTGACCCTGGTGGGCGAGCCGCAGAATATGATGATCGGTACGAAAATGGGTTGGAATTTCGCCGATTTCTTCAGGCACTGCGGGGTTATTGCCGTGCCTGTGGTGCTGGGCGGCTTTATTCTGTGCCCTCTGCTGGAGCTTTTGCGTTTTCCCGGTTTCGGCTATGAGCTGTCGGACAAAATACGTCAGCTCATTGTCAGGGATTATGAAAAAAGGGCCCGCAAACTCACGGGGCAAAGCGTGTATCAATACGCGCTGCAAGGGCTGGTGGCGCTGCTGCTCATTGTGGCCTTAGGCTTTCATGTGGCCGAGGTGGGGGTGATCGGCATTGGCGTCATTGTGGTCCTTTCCGCCTTTACCGGCATGATCCATGAACACGATTTTGCAGAACCCTTCAACAACGCCATGCCCTTTGCCACACTCATCGTGATCTTTTTTGCCATTCTTGCGGTGGTGCACGACCAGCACCTGGTCACGCCGGTGGTGCAGTGGGTGCTTTCCTTCAAGGGGCAGACGCAGCTGCTTGTGCTCTACGGGGTCAACGGGCTGCTTTCCATGGTCAGCGACAGCGTTTTTGTGGCTTCGGTTTTTCTTTCCGAGATGGACAAGGCCTACAATGCCGGGGCCTTTGACCTGGACTGGTATCAGAATATTGCCGTGGTCATCAACATGGGCACCAATATTCCCTCCCTGGGCACGCCCAACGGCACAGCCGGGTTTTTGTTCCTGCTTACTTCGGCCCTGTCCCCGGTGATTCGGCTGTCCTATCTGCGCATGTTGCAGCTGATGTTACCGTATTTTATTGTTCTTTCAAGCATAGGCGGCGCCATGGCGTATTTCTTTCTGCAATGACAGGCATGGATGGGCGCCAGGCCTTTGCCAGGGGCTTTTTCGGCCGGCAGGAGATATTTTGATTATGACAGCACACTGTACTGCGCCAGGAGCGGACGCATGAATACCGACAATATCCTGATTACGTGCATTGCCTCGGAGGGCCATGCGGATGAAATTATGAGCGTTGCCCGGCAGGCCGGGGCCCGTGGGGGCACGGTTTTGGGCGCGCGGGGCACGGGCACGGAAGAGGACGTGAAGTTTTTCGGCATAAGCATGGTGCCGCAAAAAGAAATGCTGCTGATTGTGGCGCAGGCCGATCTGGTTCAGACCATTGTGGCGGCCATCTGCAGCATGAGCATTTTCAGCGATCCCGGCAGCGGTATTGTCTACACCACCCCGGTGCACCAGTTCCATATCCTTGGGCAGTGCGAATAGAGCGTTGCAACGTTGCAATGTTTTGGCGGTTGCGTAAGAGCCGCCCGCCGTGGAGGCGCAAGTGCAAGTTCTTTGCGCGGGTAAGCGCCGGAATGAGCGTGCCGAAACGTTGAGAATACATATTCGCAAAGGGAAGCTGCTCTGGAGCCGTTGCCCTCTGCCATTGCGTCGGCGGCGCAAGATGCGGCAGTGCCCGGCACGCGGCGTTACGTCCGGGCTTTGCGGTTTTTGCGTTTAACGATAGGGCGTTGTTTCGTGCCGCTACACGGCAGGCCGCGTTACGGTTTGGCTTTGCGGCTTCGCCAGCGGTCCAGGGTCAGGTAGACCACGGGCGTGGTGTAGAGGGTGAGCAGCTGGCTCACCAGCAGGCCGCCCACGATGGTCACGCCCAGGGGCTGGCGGATTTCGGCTCCGTCGCCCTGGCCTAGGGCCAAAGGCACGGCCCCCAGAATGGCGGCGAAGGTGGTCATCATAATGGGCCGGAAGCGCCGCAGACAGGCTTCGTAGATGGCTTGTTCCGGCGGCAGGTTGCGGGTGCGGGCGGCCTCAATGGCGAAGTCCACCATCATGATGGCGTTCTTTTTGACGATGCCGCAGAGCAGCAGCACGCCGATCAGGGCAATGACGCTGAACTCCATGCCGCAGGCCATGAGGGCCAGCAAAGCCCCGCCGCCCGCCGAGGGCAGGGTGGAAAGGATGGTCAGGGGGTGGATAAGGCTTTCGTACAGAATGCCCAGCACGATGTAGAGCGCGGCCAGAGCCGCCAGGATGAGCACCACCTGGTTGCCCACCGTGTCGCTGAACATCTTGGCCGTGCCCTGAAAACTGCCCACTACGGTGGAGGGCATGCCCAGGCGCACCCTGGCGGCGTCGATGGCCGTTTGCGCCTGGGAAAGCGCAGCCCCCGGCGCCAGGTTGAAGGCCAGCGTCACTGCGGCAAATTGCCCCTGATGGGCTACGGAAAGAGGCGCAAAGGCGGGGGTTACCTGGGCCACGCTCAACAGGGGCACCAGCCCCCCCGTGCCCGGCAGACGCACCTTTTCCAGGGCCTCGGCTCCGGCCAGCCAGTCCGGCCCGTATTCCAGCACCACGCGGTATTGGTTCTTGTCTTCATAGATGGTGGAAACCTGGCTCTGACCAAAGGCGTTGCCCAAGGCGCGGTCCATGTCCTTCATGCTCAGCCCGTAGCGGGCCAGGGCATCGCGGTCCGCGCTGATTAAGGTTTGCAGGCCGCGTTCTTCTATGTCGCTGTCCACGTCCTTGAAAGCGGCGTCCGCAGCCAGGGCCTGCTGCAAGCGGCGGCCCCAGGTGCGCAGGGCGTCCAGGTCGTCGGCCTGGAGGGTGTACTGGTACTGCGCGCGCGCGCCGCGGCCGCCCATCATGATGTCCTGAGCGGGCTGCAGAAAGATCTGCAGGCCCGGCTCCGAGGCCAGCTTGCCGCGCAGGCGTCCGATAACGCCCTGTGCGCCGATTTTGCGTTCCTTCAGCGGCTTGAGGGCGATAAAGACCCCGGCCCCGCCGCGGCTGCTTGAAAGGTGGGCCGAAACCTGCTGCACGGCCGGGTCCGCCCGAATGATGTTGACCAGCCGGGTGAGTTTGGCCTGCATGGCCTGGAAGGACGCGCTCTGGTCCGCGCGTACGCTGCCCATGATTACGCCTGTGTCCTGCACGGGGAAAAAGCCTTTGGGCACTACAACGTACATCCACACATTGGCGGCTACCACCAGCAGCAGAGAAAAGAGCGTCAGGCGGCGGTGGCGCAGCACCACGGGCAGGCTGCGGGCGTAGCCCGTCTGCAGGGCTGCCAGGACATGCCCCCAGGCGTCGCCCACGCGGGCCAGCAAACGGCGCAGCGCGCCCACCAGCCCCCCGGCCCCGCAGCGCCTGGCGGTTTGGCGGGCCTTGGCTTCGTGCTCCAGGGGGCGCAGCAGGCGCGCGCACATCATGGGCGTGGTGGTGAGGGAAACCAGCATGGAAACCAGCACTGCCGTGGTCAGCACTACGGAAAACTCGCGGAACAGTCGCCCCACAATGCCGCCCATGAACACGATGGGCGTGAACACCGCCACCAGCGAAAGAGAAATGGAAACCACGGTAAAGCCCACTTCGCGCGCGCCGCGCAGGGCTGCGCGCAGGGGTTTTTCGCCCGCTTCCAGCCGACGCACGATGTTTTCCAGCACCACGATGGCGTCGTCCACCACAAAGCCTGTGGAAACGGTGAGGGCCATGAGCGAAAGATTGTCCAGGCTGTAGCCGCAGAGGTACATGACGCCGAAGGTGCCCAGCAGGGATACGGGCGCGGCCACGGCGGGGATAGCCGTGGCCCGGCCGTTGCGCAGAAAGAGAAAGGTCACCAGCACCACCAGGGTCATGGCCAGAAGCAGGCTTTTTTCCACCTCGTGCAGGGAGGCGCGGATGGTCTGGGAGCGATCCATGCGCAGCTCCAGATCCGCGCTTTCGGGCAGCCAGGAGCGCAGCTGTGGCAAGAGCGCCTTAACATGGTCCACAGTGGCGATGATGTTGGCGCCGGGCGAGCGGAAGACGATCAGCAGTACCGCCGGTCTGCCGTTGGAAAGGGCCATGGCGCGCACGTCCTGCGCGCCGTCCTCCACCCGGGCCACGTCGGCCAGGCGAATGGTTTTGTCGCCCCGGCGGGCCACGATGACGTCTTTGTAGTCCTGCGCTTTGCGCAGCTGGTCGTTAGCCCCCACCAGCCAGAAGTTTTTGTCGCTTTCCAGCATGCCGCGGGGCAGAAAGGCGTTGGCCCCGGCCAGGGCCTTGCGCACGTCTTCCATGACCAGGCCGGCGCGGCTCAGGGCGTCCGGGGTGACCTCCACCCGCACGGCGGGCAGGGCCCCGCCCCCTACGACCACTTCGCCCACGCCGGGCAGCTGTGAAATCTTTTGCGCCAGCACCGTGGAGGCTGCGTCGTAAAGCTGGGAGCGGGTCAACACGCCGGAAGTGATGGACAGGATCATGATGGGCGCGCCGGCCGGGTTCACCTTCCGGTAGGTGGGGTTGGAAGGCATGGTGGGCAGGGTGGAGCGGGCCGCGTTGATGGCGGACTGCACGTCCCTGGCCGCACCGTCGATATTGCGGTCCAGATCAAATTGCAGGACCACTTCCGAGGAACCCAGGCTGCTGGAGGAGGTCATTTCGGTCACGCCGGCGATGCGGCCCAGGGCGCGTTCCAGCGGGGTGGCCACGGTGGCGGCCATGGTTTCCGGCCCGGCGCCGGGCAGTTTCGCCCGCACCACCACCACGGGAAAATCCACCTGCGGCAGCGGGGCTACGGGCAGCAGGCCAAAGGCCACCACGCCCGCCAGGGCAATGGCCAGGGTCAGCAGGGTCGTGGCCACGGGCCGCCGGATAAAGGGCGCGGAAAGGTTCAGAGGCAGGATTTCCGGCCCCAGGCGGTGGGCGCGCCCTTCCTCGCGGTTCTTGCGGCCGTTGTCGGGCGTTGCGCCGCGCGCCGTGTCATTCACGGTCGCGCCTCCGGGGCTTCCAGCCCGTCTGCGTCGCCCGTTGCGTCCGTCCGGGGCAGGGCCGCGCCCCGGCCCCGCAGCCGACGGCTCAGACGGTCAAACCAAAGGTAGACCACGGGCGTGGTGAAGAGGGTCAGCACCTGGCTTACCAGCAGCCCGCCCACCATGCTCACGCCCAGGGGACGGCGCAGTTCCGCGCCCATGCCCCAGCCCAGCATGAGGGGCAGGGCCCCCAGCAGGGCCGCCAACGTGGTCATGAGAATGGGCCGCAGCCGCAGCAGACAGGCCTGCCGGATGGCCGCCAGGGGCGTTTTGCCCTCGCGTCGTTCGCCCTCCAGGGCGAAGTCGATCATCATAATGGCGTTTTTTTTGACGATGCCGATGAGCAGGATAATGCCGATAATGCCCACCACGCCCAGCTCCATGCCCGCCAGCATGAGGGCCAGCAGAGCCCCGATGCCCGCCGAGGGCAGGGTGGAGAGGATGGTCAGGGGATGGATGTAACTTTCGTACAGCACGCCCAGTACAATGTAGACCGTGACCACGGCGGCCAGAATAAGCCAGAGCTGATTGTCCGTGGAGGACAGAAAGGCGCTGGCTGCGCCCTGAAACTGGGTGCGCAGGGCCGCGGGCAGGCGGAGTTCGCGTTCCTCTTCCTGCACGGCGCGCACGGCTGCGCCCAGAGAAGAGCCCTGCGCCACATTGAAGGAAAGGGTGGCCACGGGGAACTGCCCCTGCCGGGCCAGAGCCAGCTGCACGGGGCGCTCTTCCACCTTGGCGATGCTGGTGAGGGGTACGGGCTTGCCGTCCCCGCCGGTAACGTAAATATGCTCCAGATCCTGCGGCGTGCGACGGAAATGTTCTTCCGTTTCCAGCACCACTTTGTATTGGTTGGTCTGGGTAAAGATGGTGGAAATGAGCCGCTGGCCCAGGGCGTCGTAAAGGGCGTTGTCCACATCATCCATGTTGATGCCCAGGCGTCCGGCGGCGTCACGGTTGATTTCCACCCAGGCCATGCGCCCGGGGGGCAGGTGGTCGCTGGTGACGGTGTCCAGTTCCGGCCGCCGCTGTAAGGCTGCTGTCAGTTTCGGCGTCCAGGCTTCGAGCTGCGCACGGCTGAGGGCTTCTATGGTGAACTGGTACTGGCTGCGGGCCACGCGGTCTTCAATGGTCAGATCCTGCACGGGCTGCAGATACAGGCGCACGCCGGGCAGGGCCGCGGCCCTGGCTGCAATGCGCCGGGCAATGGCCGGCGCGCGGGCGTCGCGCTCGTCCAGGGGTTTGAGGGCGATGCTCAGGCGCGAGGTAGCCGGGCTTTGGTTTACGCCGTCCACGCCCACAAAAAAGACCACGTCGGCCACGGCCGGGTCCTGCAGGATGCTCCGGGCCAGGTCGCGCTGCCGCTCGGCCATGGCCGCGAAGGAGGTGTCCTGCGGAGCCTCGGCCAAACCCTGGATGACGCCCGTATCCTGCACGGGGAAAAAGCCCTTGGGCACGAGCGTATAGAGCAGGGCTGTGAGCGCCAGCGTGCCTACGGTGACGGCCAGGGTCAGGCCTTGATGGGCCAGCACCCAGTCCAGCCGTCGCTCGTACCAGGCCAGCAGCTTGGGGAAAAAGCCGCCCTGGCCTGCGGCCTGCGCCTCCGGCCGCAGCAGTACGGCGCAGAGCATGGGGGTGAGCGTGAGCGAAATGACTGCCGAAATGAGGATGGTGACGGCCAGGGTGACGGCGAATTCGCGGAACAGCCGCCCCACCACGTCGCCCATGAAGAGCAGGGGAATAAGCACCGCCACCAGGGAAATGGTCAGAGAAATGATGGTAAAGCCGATTTGCCCCGCGCCAATGAGGGCGGCCTCCCGTGGTTTGTGTCCTTCTTCCAGATACCGGGCGATATTCTCAATGACCACAATGGCGTCGTCCACCACAAAACCCGTGGCGATGACCAGGGCCATGAGGGTCAGGTTGTTGAGCGAAAAGCCCGCCAGATGCATGACGCCCAGCGATCCCACCAGCGAAAGGGGCACGGCCAGGGCCGGAATGAGCGTGGCCCGGCCGTTGCGCAAAAACAGCCAGATAACCCCGATGACCAGGCCGATGGAAAGCAGCAGCTCCAGCTGCACGTCGTGCACTGTGGCCCGGATGGTCACGGTACGGTCCGTGACCACGCGCACGTTGACGTGGCCGGGCAGGGTCTGCTGCAGCACGGGCAGCAGGCGCAGCACGCCGTCGGCCACGCCAATGACGTTGGCTCCGGGCTGTCGCTGCACCGAAAGCACGATGGCTGGGCGAAAATTTCCGCCTTCCCCAGCCACATAAGCGGCCAGGCGGGCGTTTTCCGCCCCTTCCACCACCGTGGCCACGTCCTCCAGGCGCAGGGGAGCGCCGTCCTTGTAGCCGATGATGGTGCGGCCGTATTCCGTTGCCGAGGTCAGCTGGTCATTGGCGTCCAGGGTGCTGGCGCGCTCCGGCCCGTCAAAGCTGCCCTTGGCGTCGTTGACGTTGGCCTTGTCTATGGCCGTGCGCACGTCGGCCAGGGTCAGGCCCGCGTGGGCCAGAGCGCGGGGGTTCACCCGCACCCGCACTGCCGGGCGCTGCCCGCCCGAAAGGGTTACCAGACCTACGCCCGGCAGCTGCGAAATTTTTTGCGCCATGCGCGTGTCCACCAAGTCTTCCAGCCGGGTAAGGGGCATGGCGTCGCTGGTGACGGCCAGGGTCACCACGGGCGGGTCCGCCGGGTTGACCTTATTGTACACGGGGGGCGTGGGCAGGTCTGAAGGCAGCAGATTGTCCGCTGCGTTAATGGCCGCCTGCACCTCCTGTTCGGCCACATCCAGCGCTGTGGTCAGGTCAAACTGCAGAGTCACCACCGAAGCGCCGGCTGTGGACTGCGAATGCATCTGCACCAACCCCGGCATGGCGCCGAACTGCCGCTCCAGCGGGGCCGTGACCACCGAAGCCATGACGTCCGGCGACGCGCCGGGATACAAGGTCTGCACCTGAATGGTGGGGTAGTCGATCTGCGGCAGGGCCGCTACGGGCAGATAGCGGTAGCCCAACAGCCCCGAAAGCAGCAGGGCCGCCATGAGCAGCGAAGTGGCCACCGGGCGGAGAATGAAAATGCGCGAAAAATTCATGCGGGTTCCGGGGTAAGGTGCGGGACGATGGAATTTTTGTGGAGGAGGGGCGGCGCGGCCGGTTTAACTGCCTGCACTTTCCCGCTGTTGCGCAGGCAGAACAGGCACGGCTTCGGCCTTGGGCGTGTCCACACTGGCCGCCACGCTCACCGTGCTGCCGTCGCGCAGCCGGTCCAGTCCGTCCACTATCACGGTTTCGCCGGCGGCCAGCCCCTTTTCCACTACCGTCAGACTGTCCGTGGTCAGACCCACGGTAATCAGACGCAGACTGACCGTGCCCGTCGGAAGGGCGGCTGCCGGTTTTTGACCCTTGGGGGCGACAGCGGAAGTCTGCGCGGCGGCCTTGGGGCCGGAGGCGGTTGCGGCGGCCGCGGCGTTCAGCACATAAACGTAGCTGCCGCGCGTGCCCAGCTGCACGGCGGAGGCCGGTACGGTAACCGCTTCGGGCAGCACGCGCGCCAGCAGGCGGGCATTGACAAACTGGTTGGGGTAGAGGGCTTCCGCCACATTATCGAAACGGGCCTTGAGCTTCACCGTGCCTGTGGAGGCGTCGATCTGGTTATCCAAAGAAATCAGCCGCCCCAGGCCAAGACAGGTTTTCTGCTCTCTGTCCCAGGCCTGCACGGGCAGGGGGCCGGAACCTTCCTGTTCGCTGCGGCGCAGAGCCTGCACCACCAGGGGTACCTGGCTTTCGGGCAAGGTAAAAACCACGTCGCAGGGGCTGACCTCGGTAATGCGTACCAGCCCCTCGGTGGAGGAGCTTTTGATCATATTGCCTTCGTCCACGTTGCGCAGGCCCAGCCGGCCCGACACCGGGGCCGTGATGCGGCTGTATTCCAGCTGCAGGCGGGCCGAATCCGCGGCGGCTTTGTCCGCCGCCACCGTGCCTTCGTACTGGCGCACCAGAGCGCGCTGGGTTTCGTATTGCTGGGCCGCGATGAAGTCCCCCTTGGAGAGCTGGGCGTAGCGGCGCAGGTCCTTGCGGGCATTGTCCAGCTGCGCCTGGTCCTTGGCCAGAGTGCCCAGGGCCTGATCCAGAGCGGCCTGGAAGGGACGCGGGTCAATTTCCGCCAGCAGCTCGCCGGCCTTGACGCGCTGGCCCTCGGTAAAGTGCAGACGCAGCAGCTGCCCGTCCACCCGGCTGGTCACCAGCACGTCGCTGGAAGGCAGCACCGTGCCCAGCCCGTTGCAGAACTGGGGCACGTCCTGCGCCAGGGCCACGGCTACGCGCACCGGAGCCGCGGCTATGGGTGCGCCCTGACGGCCGCCGCTGGAGAGCAGCCGCCAGCCCGCCAGGGCCAGAACGACCAGAAGCAGGACGGCCAGCCGACGACGTGAACGGGGGAAACAGGACGGTAAAACAGGACTCATGCGAGAGGTTCTCCTTGAGGCAGGGGCCCGAAGCTGACGCAAAAGACGGCTTCTTCCGGCCCGGCGGGCAGCAGTTCCAGCCGCCAGTGCAGACGTTCACAGGCGCGCAGGGCAAGAGAAAGCCCCAGGCCGTGGCCGRCAGTATCCCGCCCTGTGTGGCCGTGTCGTGCGCCGCGCGCAAAAACATCCACATCCGCCGGGATGCGGCCGCGGTTGCGCACCAGCAGCGTTGTAGCCGTAAGGCTGACGGCGGCGCGATTATCTTCTGTGTACTTGCAGGCGTTGTCCAGTAGATTTTTAAAGATAATGGTTGTCAGATCTCTGTGCCCCCAGACCCGTACCGCCGGGGCCAGGGCTGCGCAGACCTGTACGGGCGCGCGCTGTGCGCTGCGGGCAAGCGCATTGGGCGAAAGCGGCGGCCGCGACGGCGAAAGCCCGCCCGGCAGCCCGTGGGCGGCGGAATCTGCAGCGTCGCGGACCGGCACACTCCCGTCAACGTCGGGGGGTGCCGGAATAGATTCCAGGCGCAGCAGTCCGTCTTTTTCCATGCGGTGCAGCAGTCCGCACAGCAGGGCTGTGGCGTCCAGTTCCCGGCACTCCAGCTCTTCCGGCCGCCGGGCCAGCAGCAGCAGGGTGCGCACAGTGTGGGCCATGCCTTCGGTGGTGCGCGTCAGCCGTCGCAGGGTGGGCATAAGTGCGGCGCTCTGGGGCAGGGCCGCCAGACGCGGTTCCAGAATTTCCAGGCCGCCCTGCAGCACGGTGAGGGGCGTGCGCAGCTCGTGGCTTACGTCACCGGTAAAATTGCTTTCCCGCCGCACATAGCTGCGCAGGGCCGCCTCGCGCGCGGCCACGGCCCTGGCCAGCACGCCCACCTCGTCATGCAGCTCCGTGCAGGGCACGGCGGGTGTCTGTGTTGCTCCGTCGTGCAGCAAGGCTTCCGGCGGGCGGGCCTCCACGGCGGCGGTAAGTTCGCGCAGGGGCGCGGTGAGGCGGCGGCTCAGCACCACGGCCAGCGCCACGGCCAGGCCCAGACCCGCCAGCGCGCAGAGCAGCAGCGCGCCGGTGAGCTTTTGATTGAGTGCCGCAAACACGCCCACCTCGCCGCTGAGGGCGTAGATGACGTTGTCGCGCCGCGCCACCAGCACGAAGTCGCGGCTGTTTTCAGTCAGGTGCAGACCGTCGGGCAAGGCGCGCCAGGGGTCGGGCACTTCTTTGCCTACCAGAAAACGCCAGTGCATGACGGCGGCCAGATCTTCGCCGTAGTAGAGTTTTTCGCCGCCGCGATCTTCGGCTTCCCAGGCGCGGCGTTCCGCCTCCATGAGGGCGTCCATGACCGGCCGGGTATGCCAGGCCAGCAGCGCCGCGCCCAGAGAATCAAAGGAAAGGCGTCCGGCCAGGCCCAGCGCCGCGCCCATGCTCAGGGCCAGAAAGACAAAGGCCGCCAGCAGGCGACGGCGGATGCTGGCGCGGCGTGGGCGGAAAGCGACAGACATCAGGCTGTCCCCTCCGTGTCCTCTGTTGCTTCGTCATCGGCATCCAGGCACAGACGGTAGCCCATATGGGGCAGGGTGTGCAGCAGGGCGGCGGCAAAAGGTTTGTCCAGTTCGCGCCGGAGTTCGTGGATGTGGGTGCGCAGGGCGCTGCCTTCGGGCGGCGCATCACCCCAGAGGAGGTTTTCCAACTCCTGGCGGCGCACCAGGGCCGGAGCTGCGCGCAGCAGTTCCGTCAGGATGCGGAAGCCCGTGGGGCTCAGGCGCAGGGGGCGGCCCGCGCGTTGGGCCCAATGTTCGGCCGTGTTGAGCTGCACGTCGGCATAGGTCCAGACTGCGCCGGCAACCTTGCCCGCCTGCAGCCGACTGCGTCGGAGCAGGGCGCGCACGCGGGCCGCCAGCTCTTTGAGGGCAAAGGGTTTGACCAGATAGTCGTCTGCTCCGGCCTCCAGGCCCAGTACGCGGTCGGCCACGGTATCGCGGGCCGTGAGCATGAGCACGGGCAGGGTCTGCCCATGCTCTTCCCGCAGGGCGCGGCAGAGGGCCAGACCGTCCATGCCCGGCAGCATGACGTCCAGAATCAGGCAGTCAAAGCGCCGTTCCAGGGCCATGGCCAGGCCCGCGCGGCCGTTGCGGGCGCAGTCCAGCTCATAGCCCAGGGGCTCCAGGTAGGCATAGAGGTTGGCGAGGATATCCTCGTTGTCCTCAACGAGCAGCAGGGTGTCGGGCATGGCCGGGGGCGTTTTCCTGTCGGGGCTGGACGGGGGGCAGGTCCGCGTCCGTCACCGGGCCCAGAATGGTGAGGCTGTCCACCTCCACCGTATTGGGGCGTTTGCGGTTCCAGTCCACATGGCCCTGCAGGCGGATTTTGTCCTTGGGCGTCACAGTAGACTGGCCGAAAACCGCGTTTTCGATTTCCACTACCACCTGGCCGCTGCGGTCTTCAAACAGATAACGGTGCTTACGCCGGGGCAGCTTTTCCACCAGGCGGCCTTCCAGCACGCAGGGGGCATCGTCCTGCGCATTGAGCACGTCCACGGCGCGGGTCACCGCCGGGGCCACGCCTGGCCCTTCAAAGCCTGCGGCTTGGGCGGGCGGGGAGCAGATTGTCAGCGCCAGCAGGGCCAGCAGGGCGGCAAGGGCTGTTCTGGGCATGGGGCCTCCTTGTAAAACAGTTTGCCTTTGAAAACAGACATAGGCAAAGTTTGCGTCATGTTCATTGCGGCGCGCGCCGACCTGAATGCGCGGCGTCGGCCTCTGTGCCGCGGGGACTGGCGCACGTCGTTGCCGGAGCGAGGTTATGATGAACAGGCCCCGGCAGATGCGGCGCAGCGCTGGGCGGGCGGGTTTGCCCGCCCGCCCAGGGAATAACGGCGGATCGGGCCCCTCCGGGCCTGCAGAGACCCGGAGGGCGCGAAGGGCGGCGGTTTTACAGGGGCTGCACGCTGTGCGCCACCATCACAGGGGTAGTTTTGTTTTTGACGCGCAGCACGCCCGCCAGGCGCACTTCGCTCTGCAGGGCCGGCACGGCCGCGCCTTTGAGGGCTTTTTTGCCCAGCGCCACGGTTACGCGGCCGGTGGCGTCCTCAAAAACATACTGCACTTTTTTGCCGGGCACTTTTTCCACCAGGCGTCCGGTAACGCGCATGGGGGTTCTGTCGCCGGAAGCAAGGGCCTTGGCCACTGTATCCACCGGGGCTTTTTTTGTCACCCCTTTGGTTTTGGCGGCTTTGGTTTTGTGGGGCGCGGCGGCGGCGGGAGCGCCCGTGCTGTCGGCAGCGACGGCATAGGCGGCGGGAGCGGCCAAGGCCAGGGTCAGAAGCAGAATCCACAAATAACGCATGGTGTGTCCTCCTGGAACAGGCATAGAGTTTAGGCAGTGCGGGCAAAAGCACTGTGGGGGCCACCATGCGCCCCCCCGTGTCAGCAAAGCGTTAAGGCGCTCCTCACGCCGACGTTCTTGTGAAAAGATCGCAACACTGCTATCTTGCGGCCATGAAAGAGCTCGATCCCCATACCATCCGTCCTTGCCTGGCCTGCGGCGGCACCGACGTGCACCTGGAGTCCATGTTGCCGCCGGGACGCCGGCAGGAAGTGTGGCGCGTGGTCTGTTCTTGCGGGCAGACCTCGCAGCAGTGGTCGGTTTCGCAGGGGGCGGCCATCCGCGCCTGGAACCGCAACCTGGCCAGCGGGCACGATGCGGGCAGTCTGCACACGCCCGAAAAAGCCTGACCAACCCCGGCCCCGGCGGGGTGAGCTCTTGGGACTGTTGCCCCCTGCGGGAACAGCCATCCCCCGACCCTGAAGCCCTGCGGCGGAGCTGCGCGCCATGAAAAAATTTTCAGAACTGAGCGAGGCGGAAATCCTTGCCCTGGCCATCAGCCTGGAAGAAGAGGACGAGCGTATCTATGCGGACTTCGCCGCCGCCCTGCGGGAGGACTTCCCGGCCACCGAGGCCGTGCTGGCGGGCATGGGCGCGGAAGAAACCGTGCACCGGCAAAAACTCACCGAGCTGTTCCAGAAAAAATTCGGCGGGCACATCCCGCTGATCCGTCGGCAGGACGTCAAAGGCTTTGTGCAGCGCAAGCCCTTGTGGCTGGTGCGTCCGTTGGGCCTGGAGGCGGTGCGGCGCTTCACGGCCTCCATGGAGCTGGAAACCCGTCAGTTTTATGAAAAGGCCGCATCCAGAACCGCAGACCCGGATATCCGCCGCCTGCTGGACGACCTGGCGCAGGTGGAGAGGCGACACGAAATCAACGCCGAGCGCCTTTCCGACAAATACCTGAACAAGGACGCCAGAGCCGTGGAAGCCGCGGCCCAACGCCGCCTGTACGCCCTGCAGATCATCCAGCCCGGGCTGGCCGGGCTCATGGACGGCAGCGTTTCCACCCTGGCGCCGGTTTTTGCGGCGGCCGCGGCCACGCACGATTCCTGGCAAGCCTTTCTGGTGGGCCTGGCCGCCTCCCTGGGGGCGGGCATCAGCATGGGCTTTGCCGAGGCCCTTTCGGACGACGGCAGTGTTACCGGCCGCGGCCACCCCTGGGTGCGCGGCCTGGTCTGCGGCCTTATGACCACGCTGGGCGGCATAGGCCACACCCTGCCGTTTCTTATCGGCAACTACCGGGCGGCGCTCATGGCGGCGCTGGTGGTGGTGGCGCTGGAGCTGGCCGCCATTACCTGGGTGCGTTCCCGCTTCATGAACACGCCCATTGTTTCCGCGGCCCTGCAGGTGGTGCTGGGCGGGGTGCTGGTCTTTCTGACCGGACTGCTTATCGGCAACGCCTGAGGGCGCACAAGAAAAAAGCCTTTGCACTGGTGGTCGTTTTGGCCTAACACTAACCCTAAGGTGTCCCTGGCGGCCCGCAGCTTTGCCGCTGGCCGATTTGAGAGCAGATCAGCTTTGAGCGTATCCATTCAAAGTTCAAAGTAAAAGATGCGTCCGCTTCAGCGCGTAACTGTAACTACATTGCGCGTATGCCTTTGCGGAGGACGTCTGCTTCGGCAGCTGCCAGGGCAATTTCACTGTGGAATTGCTTCAGGGGATGTCTTGGGACCGACATACCGCGAAAACGCTCGGAAGGGGGGCGTATCATGTTAGATTTTTTCAGCGTACCACATTTGCTGTTGGTAATGGTTATAGCCATGATTCTGTTCGGCACCAAAAAATTGCCGGAAATCGGCGCCGGTCTTGGCCGGGCCATCCGGGACTTCCGCCGGGCGGCCAGTGAGCCTGACACGGTGGACCTGCCCCGCCGGGAAAGCAAGGCCGAGGACGTGGGCCGCGACAGCTGAGCCCGGTGACCTGCCGGAAACAGAACGCCATAAAAACACGGCGGCTACGTCCTCAGAGGCATGGCCGCCGTGTTTTTATGGCGTTTCCCGCGTGGTTTGTCGCTTGTGGTAAAAAGGACGCTGGCCCTGTCGGCGTGCCCGCGCAGGCCAACAGGGCTGCAACCCGCGCGGCGGGTTCTTTACACGCCATGGCCCACGCGGGCTCACGGTGAAATTGTTCAGTCCTTGCGCGGCGGGGCCACTTCCGCATCCACGATGTCTTCATCGCTGTCGGGGGACGCGGTGGCGTTTTGCGGCCCGCCTTCCGGTCCCGAATCCGGCTTGCCGTCCGGTTCGGAGCCTGGCCCTGTGTCCGGGTCGGCGGCGTCCGCGCCCTGGGGCAGGGCGTGGGCGTCCAGTACCTGCGCGTCCAGGGCCAGGCGCTGTTCCTGGTTTTGCGGCAGGGGCACGCAGCCTTTGTCCACCAGCACAATGCCCGTGCGTTCCAGCACCTGGCGGCGGTAGGCGTATTCTTCCTGCATCTTATGGTGCCGGTAGACAAACCAGCGGTGCACCAGGTAACAGACGGCCAGCAGGGCCGCGGCGCTGCCAGCTATCCAGGGGATATACGGCGTCAGCGCGCCGCCCATGCGCACCAAAGCCGTAAAGGCCCCGTCCACAAAAAACAGCCCCGCACCCAGCAGCAGGATGCCCAGCAAGAGCACCACCGTAGGCGCATTGCGGATAATGGCGTAAAACCGTCGTAGGCGTTCGGGCACCTGCGCCTCGTCCGCATCGCTCCCGGCTTCTTTTGCGGCTGGCGCGGCGTCTTCCCGGCCCAGAAAGCGCGCCACCCAGGTGCCGGAAAGGTGCACCAGCAGCATGAGCCCCACCGGGGCCAGCACGGCCGCCACGGCCCAGCCCAGCCAGGGAAAGCGGGCCAGGGGCGGGCCGCCCGGAGTTTCCGGCGCGGCGTGCATGACCCCGTAAAAAAAAGACACGCCGCCCACGGCCAGTTCCACCAGAAAAATGGCCACCATCAGATAGAGCAGGGCGTCTTTGTACGGCCCGGCGTACCAGGCCAGCGGCCCACGGCCGGCGCGGGGGCCTGCTCCGGACCGGTCGGCAAACTGGGCGGCTGGCCGCCCGTTATGGTCAGATTTGCGCATGCGTTCCCTCACGAATAGGCAGCATACGTTGCCGCGCGCCGTCCCGCAAGCCCCGGACCGCCCCTTGCCCGCAAGGCGCATCTGGCTTACCGTGCGCGCAGACGTGGGGCGTTGCAGCCTTGAGCCGAGCGGACGGCTGCGTGAGCTGACGTCCGCCGTGCAGCCGTAGCGCGGTTTGCCCGGCGGATAAGCGTCGGAGTGGGGTCTTGTCCTTGCAGATATACTTCCGCAACGGCAAGCGGGGCCAATGGAATGGAGGACACAGCATGCATGTACTTGTGACGGGCGCGGCGGGTTTTATCGGCTACCATCTCTGCCGGCGGCTGCTGGCCGACGGGCATACGGTGGTGGGGCTGGACAACTGCAACGACTACTATGACGTGCAGCTTAAAAACGACCGCCTGGCGCAGCTGGCGGCACTGCCGCAGGCCGCCGGTTTCCGCTGCGTGCGGGGAGATTTGGCCGATGGCCCGGCCCTGGCCGCGCTTTTTGAACAGGAAGGCTTCAGCCATGTGGTCAACCTGGCCGCTCAGGCCGGAGTACGCTACAGCCTGCAGAATCCTGAGGCCTATCTCAATGCCAACCTGCTGGGTTTTGGTCACATTCTGGAGGGCTGCCGCCGTCACAAGGTGGAGCACCTGGTTTTTGCCTCCTCGTCCTCGGTCTACGGGCTCAACGCGGCCCAGCCCTATTCTGTGCGCCACAATGTGGACCATCCCGTAAGCCTGTATGCGGCCAGCAAAAAAAGCAACGAACTCATGGCCCACGCCTACAGCCATCTGTTCCGCATTCCCTGCACGGGGCTACGCTTTTTTACGGTTTACGGCCCCTGGGGCCGACCGGATATGGCCCTGCACCTGTTTACCACGGCCATTTTGCGCGGCGAACCCATCAAAGTTTTCAATGCGGGCCGCATGCGCCGCGATTTTACTTATATCGACGACATTATTGAAGGCGTGGCGCGCATCCTGCCCCAGGCCCCCGGTCCGGACCCGGATTTTGACCCTGCGGCCCCCAACCCGGCCAGCAGCTCCGCGCCCTGGCGCATCTACAATATCGGCAACAACCACACGGTGGAGCTCAACGACTTCATCGCCACCCTGGAAGACGCCCTGGGCCGCAAAGCCGTCAAAGAGCTGCTGCCCATGCAGCCCGGCGACGTGGCCGCCACCTGGGCCGACATTGACGACCTAACCGCCGCCACGGGCTTTGCCCCCCATACGCCTCTGCGCGAGGGCATTGCCCGCTTTGTGGCCTGGTACCGGGAGTACTACAGATCATGACCCTCCAAAGCGCGCCCCTCCTGCCCGTTCCCACGCCGGAGCGCCCCGAAATCCTCGCCCCGGCGGGGGATGTTCCTTCCTTTCTGGCCGGGCTGGCCGCCGGGGCGGACGCCATCTATCTGGGGCTCAAAAATTTTTCTGCCCGCATGCAGGCCGAAAATTTCGGCCTCACCGAACTTTCGCGCCTGACGGATCTGGCCCACGCTTCGGGCGCGCGCGTTTATGTGGCCATGAACACCTTGCTTAAGCCGGACGAGCCCGCCCAGGCCTTCCGGCTGGCGGCCCGGCTGGCCCGTCAGGTGCGGCCCGACGGCCTGATCATCCAGGATCTGGCCCTGCTGGATCTGGCCCGTCAGGCGGGCTTTGAGGGCGGGCTTTTTCTCTCTACCCTGGCCAACCTCACCCATCCGCAAAGTCTGCTGGAGGCTCGCGCTCTGGGGGCCAGCCGGGTTATCCTGCCGCGTGAACTCTCCATTGACGAAATCCGCCTTATGGGCGCGGCCTGCCCCGAAGGGCTGGACCTGGAGTGTTTTGTTCACGGCGCGTTGTGCTACTGCGTTTCCGGGCGCTGCTACTGGTCCAGTTATATGGGCGGCAAAAGCGGCCTGCGCGGTCGCTGCGTGCAGCCCTGCCGCCGGGTCTACCGTCAGGGCGGGCAGGGCGCGGCCCAGGCCCTGATCCGCCAGGCCGCGCCCGATGCCCTTGCGCGCGGCCGCCGCCCGGACGGACGTCCTGAGCGTGAGGATGTCCGGTCCCGGCGCGAGGCCCCCCGCCGTTCTCCCCGCGCCGCTTCCCGGCCCGGCAAAGAACACGAAGGCCGTTGGTTTTCCTGTCAGGATCTTTCGCTGGACGTGCTGGTCAAAACCCTGCGTGACGTGCCCCACTTGGTTTCGTGGAAGATTGAGGGCCGCAAAAAAGGCCCCCATTACGTCTACCATGCGGTTACGGCCTACCGGCTGCTGCGCGACAACCCCGGCGACCCGCAGGCCCGCAAGACAGCAGAGGAGATCCTCCAGTGGGCCCTGGGCCGCCCCGTCACCCGCGCGCGTTTTTTGCCCCAGAAGGACAACGCCCCCACAGCCCCCGACGGCCAGACCAGTTCCGGCCTGCTGGCCGGCAAGGTGCGCATAGAGCCCGACGGCAGCGTGCTGCTCAAACCCTATTTTGAACTGCTGCCCCAGGACTATCTGCGGGTGGGCGTGGAGGACGAGCGCTGGCACGCCACCCTGCCCGTGACCCGCCGCGTGCCCAAGGCCGGCAACCTCACGTTGCGGCTAGCCAAGCACAAGACCCCCAGGGCGGGCACGCCGGTCTTTCTGATCGACCGGCGCGAAGCGGAGCTCATGGCCATACTCAAAACCTGGCAGGCCCGCCTGGAGGCCCTGCCAGGACGCCCCAGCGCCCCTGTGGAGGCCCTGCCCGTTCTGCCGCGACCCGTAAAACCCGCACCCCGGCCGGATATGTTTGTCCACGCCAGCCAGCCTCAGGGCAGGGAGCGCGGCCGCGGCCGCAACGCCCTCTGGCTTTCCCCCCGCAGCGCGGAAATTTCCCGCACGCTCATTTCCCGCACCTGCTGGTGGCTGCCGCCGGTCATCTGGCCCGAAGAGGAGGCCCCGCTGCTGCGCGCCATCCAGCGCCTCTGGCGCGACGGCGCACGCCAGTTTGTCTGCAACGCCCCCTGGCAGCGTGGTCTTTTCCCCCAGGATCTGCCGCCGGAGGCGGACCTCATGGCCGGGCCCTTCTGCAACTGCGCCAATGCTCCGGCCCTGGGCCTGCTGGCCCGCATGGGCTTTACCGCCGCCTTTGCAAGCCCGGAACTGCCCCGCGAAGAGATGTTGGCCCTGCCCGCCCAAAGCCCCCTGCCCCTGGGCGTGGTGCTTGCGGGCTTTTGGCCCGTGGGGCTGAGCCGTTTTCCCCTCACGGGGGTCAAGGCCAACGAGCCCTTTTTGAGTCCCAAGGGCGAACCTTTCTGGGCCCGGCAGTACGGCGGCACGCTCTGGATCTATCCCGGCTGGCCTCTGGATCTGACAGCCCAGCGCTCCACCCTTGCCGCCGCGGGCTACAGCTTTTACGCCCATATGGAAGAAAATCCGCCCGCGTCCCTTCCGGCTTTGCGTCGTCCGGGGCTGTTCAATTGGGAGGGGAGTTTGCTGTAACGCACGGCGGCAGAGCAATTCCATTGGTAAATTGCTTTGGTGGCCGCTGACGCGACCACCAGGACATGGCCATGTTGCAATGCCCTGGCATGCCAGGTTCTTTTTCTGAAAAATGTCGGCTTGAGTGCGGGGGACTGCGGCGTGCTGTCTCCCGCACTTTTTATTGCGGCTTTTGTTCCCGCGCCCAGCGGGCATAGGCCTCTTGCAGGCGGTTGAGCTGGCGGGGCAGCTCGGTGCGCAGGGCGCAGTAGCCTTCAATACTGCGGCGGGCCTGGCGGCGAAGGGTGGTCATGCCGGGCAGGGCTTCGAGCAGGTCGCCCACCCAGGCGGCCAGTTTGTCCGGTGCAGCGTTTTGGAAGAGAAAGCCGTTCTGGCCGTGGCGCAGCACTTCGCGTACGGCGCCGGTATCCGTGGCCAGTACGGGCAGGCCGCAGGCCATGGCTTCAAACAGGCCGGAGGAGAGGGTCTGGGAGGAGTTGCAGTAGACGTAGAAGGTGGAGGCTCGCAGCAGGTCGCGGTATTCCGTGCGGGGGACGTAGGGGAGCAGCCGTACCCTGGGGGAGCGCAGGGCGGCCGTGAGCGGGGCCGGGCAGCCTTCGGGCAGGGGTTCGCTCAGGGAAGCCAGCAGGGCCACGCGGCAGGCGGGCCGCCGCTCCAGCAGGTCCGGCAGGCCTGTGAGCATCTGCAGGAAGGCCTGGGGCGATTCCATGCCCCGGCCGGAAAACGTGATCAGCTCTTCCGTCGGGGTGGGGGTGCCGGCGGGCCGGGGAGAAAAAAAACCCGTGTCCACGCAGCGGGGCCAGACTTCCAGCCGCTGGGCCAGAAAATCGGGGTAGCGGGTGCGCTGCCAGTCTGTGGAGGTAAAGGCCAGGTGGCTTTCGCCCAGGGCCGCTGCCTGCAGAAGGTTGCCCACGGCCTGGGGGGCGAAGGCTGCCGCGTGCGGCGTGGTGTACCATTCGCCATAGACCACAAAAAAAGCCTGAGGAAACAGGCCCCGCGCCAGCATGCCGTTGCCGTGGGCGGCGGAGCAACAGAGGATTTGCGGCTCCCAGCCTGCGGCGCGCAGCCGGGCCAGACGACGGGCGGCATCGCGGGCGCGGGCAGCGGCCCGGTCCAGCAGACGGCCGGCCAGGGCCACGCCGTAGGGGTCTTCTTCCGCCTCCTGGAGGCGGCGCAGGGGGGCATCGCGCAGGTCCAGGTGGCGCACGCCGGGGATGCGCGCTTCGCGTCGGCCGTGGGCCGCGGCAAAGACGACCTCGTGGCCGGCGGCAGCCAGGGCTGCGGCCAGTTGACCAAACTCGCCGGGGAAGACGTGACTCACAACCAGAATGCGCATGTAAACTCCTCTGCGGCTGGGGCCTGAACAGCAGTAGGCCGGGGAGCCAGCCTCCTCCGGCCGTCCTCTTCTTGTTGCTCAAGGTGAGGGCTTATCCGCCGGAATCCGAGGTGATGATCTGGATGGCGTGGTTTACCGTGTCCTCGCTCACGCTGGCGGAATGCGCCACACTGATGTGCAGGTCGGCGGCGATATTGACAAAGGTATGTCCTTCACCTTCCACAGCCTTCCAGCTGCTGTCAAGAACTATTGTCGCCTTGCCGTCCGTGTCCTGCACGGTGATGCCCACATGTTCCAAAGCCGTCATGCTGGTGAGGCTGGCGGTGTCGTCCGTGGCGGTGCCGCCGTGGTCGGTGATCAGGGCGTCGATGTTTTTGATCTTGCCCGCAGCAAACAGGCTGTCCAGATCGCCCGGGGCGCTTTTGCCCACCAGAAAGTCTATGCCTTTGCCGCCGTCCGCCAGGGCGTCGTCAGGATCGTAGCGCAGGATATCGTTGCCCGCGCCGCCGTGGAGCGCATCCGCACCCGCGCCGCCGTCCAGGTAGTCGTTGCCGTCGCCGCCATAGAGGCTGTCGTTGCCCGCGCCGCCGTAGAGGCTGTCGTTGCCCGCGCCGCCGTCCAGATAATCATCGCCGCCGCCGCCGTAGATGAGGTCATCGCCGCCGCCGCCGTAGATGAGGTCATCGCCGCCGCCGCCGGAGATAATGTCGTCGCCGCTGCCGCCGGCGATGCTGTCGTTGCCCGACCCGCCGAAGAGCAAATGCGGTTGCCCGTCGTTCAGGTCTGGCGCGCTGGGCAGAGCAGGGTCCAGATGCACCGTGTAGGTGCCGTTGGCGCTGGCCCCGTGGCTGTCGCCGGCGGTATAGTTGAAGGTTTCCGTCAGGTCATTGCCGGCGGCGTGGGCCTGGGCCAGCTTGAGAAGACCTGCGGGGCTGGTATCCAGGGCATAGACATACGCGCCGGCAGTGGCGTCATAATAGAGGCTGCCATAGTGACCATTGAGGCTGCTGGTAATCGTGCAGGTCAGCGTATCATTCTGGTCCGGGTCAGTGGCGAGGTCCGTATAGGCGACGGACACGCTGGCCGTCTGGCCAGGGATAAGGCCGTTGAGCGCCAGGGTGCTGGTGGGGTCAAGGGCCGTGGGGGCGTCGTTGGCGCCCACCAGGTTGACGGTGATTTCCCGCGCGGGGGAAGTGGCCGTGGCCGAGCCCGAACCGTCGTTGGCTGTGACCGTGAAGGTTTCCGTGGCGATTTCGCCCGCGCCCAGGGCGTCGCTGGTCAGGGTATAGCTGTAGGTGCCGTCCGCATTGAGGGTCAGCGTTCCGTACAGGCCCGCCACCTCAGCCGGGGCGGCGTCTTTCTGCGCCACCTCCCTGCTTTCACCGCTTTCAGCGTTGCTCACGGTAAAGATAAGGGTATCGCCATCCTTGTCGTAGGTCGTGAGGCTGCCTTCGGCCTTCTGTCCATCCTGGTCTTCCCGCACGGTAAGCACGGTGTTGACGCTGAGCTCCGGGGCGTCGTTGGCGCCGGTGACGGTAACGCTGACGGGCACGTCAATGTGTTGGCCGTGGGCGTCCGTGGCCTGGATGTGGAAGGCGTCCGTGGCGGTTTCCCCTTCCTTCAGGCCCTGCACGGTCGGGTCGTTGTTGTTGAGGTCATAGACGTACTTGCCGCTGACCGGATCGATATAGAGCGTGCCGTACTGCCCCTGGGCCACAATGCCCGCGCCGTTGAAGTCGCCGTCGCCCGCCACGACCTTGTAGCTGAGGTTGTCCAGCCCCTGGTCATCGCTGAACAGCTCGCTGAGGCTGTGGGACCATTGGGTAAGGCCGTCTTCGGTCACGTCCTCGCTGGTGGGCGCGCCGGTGAGGATTTCCGGCCCGTGGTTGGTGCCTTTGATGCTAATGGGAATTTCTTTTTGCGAGGACGCGCCGTGCTCGTCCGTCACCACTACGGTGAAGGCATCATGCAGGGCGTCCCCTGCGGTAATATGCCTGCCGTCTGTGACCGTATAGGAGTAGGAACCATCCGGATTGAGGGTTACCGTACCGTGAGCGGTATTGATTGTTCCGTCGCCGTCCGTATCGCCCTTCAGGCTGTAGGTCACGCTGTCGCCCGCATCCACATCCGTGGCTTTGACGGTGCCCGCATGGCTGAGATTCTTGATGGATGCGGCGGCCGCCACCTCTTGCAGGGTGAAGCCGTCGGCTTGGGTAATGACCGGGCTGTCGTTGGTGCCTTGGATGGTGACGGTGATGGGCACGTTCTGCGGCACGCCGTTGAGCATGACCGTAAATTCCTCGGTGAGGGTATCGCCTGCGTTGAGGGCCTGGACGGCGTCGCTGGCGTTGTTCAGAGTATAAACATACTGGCCCGTGGCCGGGTTGACGGCAATGTAACCGTACTGGCCCTGCAGGCCTTGCACCTGGCTGCCGCCAGCCCCCTGAACGCCGAATTCCGTATTGCCGGCCGCGGAGCCGTCGGGTTTCTCGGCCTGCAGTTGGCCCGACGCCGTGACTGACGGGCCTGCAGTGCCCAGGTGGGGGTTCCAGTCCGTGCCGTTGTCTTCCTGTACGGAAGGGGCCAGGTCGCTGTCAGGGTCCATGACCCGCACGTCCGTGCCGCCGCTGCCGGGGTTGGGCGTGATGTTGATAGTGATGATCTGGGGGTCGGACTGTGCGCCGTGCTGGTCCACGGTTATTACTGGCACCGTGTCCTGCGCGTTGTCGGGGATGTCTGCCTCGTTGTTGAGGTAATAGGTGTAGTGGCCGGTTTTGGGGTTTATGGCAATGGTGCCGTACTGGGTACTGAGCTGCTGGACCTGATTGCCGCTGCTGTCCAGAAAGGCGTAGGTGCGCGTGTCGCCCGTATCCACGTCCGTACCCGCCACCGTGCCGGTGAAGACCACGCCGGGGGCGTCCGTGTCCGTCCATTGGGCCGGGTCGGTTTCAAAGGCGTTCTGCTTGACTGCGCCGGTCAGGGTACTGGCGTCCACAGCAATGACCGGCTTGTCGTTGGCGCCGGTGACGGTAAAGGCCACATCCTTGCTGATTGTTGTGCCGTCCGCGCCCGTGACTGTCACGGTAAAGGTGTCGGTCACGCTCTGGCCCACGGCCAGCGACTGCACGGCATCCTTGTCGTTAGCCGTGAGGGTATAGGTATAGCTGCCGTCGGCATTGACTGTGAGCGTGCCGTAGGTTCCCGTGCCGCCGCCGGACCAAGTGCCCTTTGCGCCGTAGTTTTCCGCATCGCCGTAGTCTGTGGTGTCCAGACCGAAGCTGCCCGTAACCATGGGGTCGTCGGTCGGGTTTGGCTCCGGCCTGACCATTGCGCCGTTGTCTTCCTGTACGGTGGTCTTGCCCGTGGTGATGACCGGGGCGTCTGCCACGCCCGTGATATTGATGTGCAGCGTGCCGTCTGTGTAGGCGTTGTGCTGGTCCATGATGCGGATAGGGAAGGCTTCCTTGTTCAGGTAGTCCTGCGCCGCCAGGCTGTCGCCTGCGCGCAGGGCCTGCAGGGCCGCCGTATCCGTAAGGGTATAGGTGTAGTGGCCGTCCTTGGTCAGAGTAAGGATACCGTAGTTGCCCTGCATGACCTGCACCACGGTGCTGCCGTTCACCAAGCCGTAGGTCAGGCTGCTTGCAGCGTCGTCCGCATCCGCGCCCGCGAGTGTGCCGCTGACCGTACCTTTGGCGCTGTCTTCGGTAAGGGTGGCCTCACTGGTGAATTCCGTGACCTTGGCGCCCGTGCCGTCCACAAAATACGGGCGGTCGTTGGCTCCGTGGATGTGGACCTCCAGGGGCTGGGTGGCGGGGGCTTCTGCCGCGTCGTGGCGCGTGTCGCGCGCGGCCAGGGTAATTTTGTCCACCAGCCCCTGCCCGGCCTGCAGGCCGTTGACCGCGGCATTGTCATTATGGAGGCTATAGCTGTAGGCGGCGGAGAAGGAGCCGTCGCCGTTGTCCGTAATGGCGGTGATGGTCAGCTTGCCGTAGGCCATGGACAGCGTGCCGCCCACAGCGATGGACGTGAACTCGCCGTTTTGCAGGACGCCGAACTGCAGGTCGGCCACGCCGGTGGCGTCCGTGGCGTGGATGGTGAAGACGCCCGCCGGAGAAGCCGTGGCATTGGCGTTGTTGGCGTCGTTTGTGCCCAGCAGCATGCCGTCTTCCGTCACCTGGGCCACCATGATATCCTTGTCGTCGGCCACAAGCGCGTCGTTCGCGCCCTTGATCTGCACGGTAATTTCTGTGCTGTCGTAGGCTCCGGCCTTGTCGCGCGCCACTACGGGTATGGTGATGCTTTTTATGCCGTCGCTGTCGCTCAGGGCCTGCACCAGATCGGAATCGTTATACAGCGTAAAAGTGTACGCGCCATTGCCGCTATTGATGCTGATTTTGCCGTAGCAGGCGTTGTAGTCCCCCTGGGCAGGGCTGAGCGCCAGATTGCCCGAACCATCGTCTTTTACATACAGGGTTGTAACAACGTTCTGACCATCCTCCACCTTGAGCGTCAGGCCATAGGAAACGGCGTCGCCGCCGGGGGTATCCGCGTCCGTTGCGACAACAGACCCCGTGATTTTATAGGAACCGCCGTCTTCGGCAACAAGGTCGTGCCCGTTGTTCCAGCCCTTGTCTGTAATTTCCGGCTGCTCGTTGCTGCCTTTGACCGTCACGGTGAGGTGCCCCTCCGTGACGGCGTGGACGGCTTCCGCGGGCTGCCCGTTGGCGTCAAAGGTTTTGCTGTCCGTAACCAGGGGGGTAAAGGCGATGGGGGCGGTTTTGCCTTCGGCCAGGGCGTTGACGCCCTGGGCCGTGTCCTCCAGGGCAAAGGCATAGCTGCCGTCCGCGTGTAGGGTAAGTGTGCCGCAGAAGCTGCCGTCTGTGGGCTTTTCGCTTACAATCTCGTAGCCCTTGCTGAGCACGTTGCCGGTGGCCTTGAGGTAGACGGTCACGTCGCCATTGACGGCAAAATGGTTGACGCCGTCCGAGGTCTGGATGCCGTAGGTGAGGGTGTCGCCCGCGTCTACGTCCGAGGCCGCAAGGCTTCCCTCCGCCGCAAATTTGTGCTCGGCAAAGTTGGGATCGGCTGCTGTGGTCGAAGTTGTCGTCGTGGTGTTTTCCTCTGCGTGCAGTTTGTTGTCAGTCTGCTTGTAGTAGAGGCCGCTTTCCTTGACTGTCAGGTTCTGGATGCTGTCAAAGGTGGGCGCGTCATTGGCCCCGTGGATGGTCAGGGTAATGGCGTCGTGGCTGTAAGCCCCGTACTGGTCCACCACGGCCACGTTGAAGTCCACGCTTTTGCTGTCGCCCGTGTCCATTTTCTGGACCACGTCGGCCGTGTCGTCCAACGTGAACGTGTAGGCGGCGGAGCTGCCGGAGCCGCTGATTTTCAGCTCTCCGTAGCAGTCTGGCCCCTTGGTGTCCGAGAGCCTGAGGCCGTCGCCGTCCTTGAGCACATAGAGCGTGTCGTGCAGGGTCGCGCCGTCAAGCCCGGCGGCGTCGCCGCCCAGAGCCAGGCCATAGGCCAGGTGGGCTGTGTCGCCGCTGTCCGCGTCCGTGCCCGCCACTGTGCCGGAAACGCTGTTGACGCCTCCGCTGCCGGCGTCTTCAGTGCTTTCCAGTGCGTCGCCGCTGATGAGCTCCAGGTGGGGCTGGTCGTTGCTGCCCCAGATGGTGATATTGATGCTGCCGTCCACGGCCGCGCCGCCCTGGTCCGGACGCAGGTGGTTTGTATCCGTATCGCTGACGCCGTAACTGTCTGTGACTGTGGGGGTAATGGTCACGTCCACGCGCGCGCCTTCGGGCAGCCTGTTCACCAGGCCGTCCGGGCTGTTGTCCAGATCAAAGCGGTACTGACCCGTGGCGGTATTGAAGTAGAGCTTGCCGTAGGCCGTGTCGATGACCTTGTCGTAGGCGGCGTGCGCCGGGTCGGCGGCGGCATTGTCCGCCGCGCCGCTGTAAGACGTGCCGTCGATGTCCACGGATTGTATCCCGTACGTGAGCGCGTCGCCCTGGTCCGGGTCCAGCGCCTGGATCTGCCCTGCGGCGTAGGTGCGGTGCTGGTCGCCGCTCAGTGCGCCGTTAGGGTCGGTCTGGCCCGCGTTCAGGGTGCGGTCGTTTTCGTTGCCGTGCAGGGCGGCGGGGTCGCGGTCCTTCGTTCCGTATGCGCCGGAAAAGACGCCCCCTTCCTTGAGGTTGAAGTCGTCCACGTGCTGCACGTCCGGCGCGTCGTTGGTGCCGGTGACGTGCACGGCAATGGGCTGGGTGATGGTGTGCCCCCGGCCGTCGTTCACGTCGATAAAAATGTGGTCTGTGACGCGCTGGCCTTGGGCCAGGGAATCCGTAGCGCCGTAAGGGCTGTTGTCCAGCGTGTAGGTGAAGTTGTAGGTAATGTCTGAACCGCCGCCCACAGGGGTGATGACCAGGGTGCCGTACTGGCCCTGAACCGTGGTGACGCCGTTAATGGCCACGGTTTTGCCCGCTATGCGCACCACGGCGGTCAGGGCGTCGCCGTCGGCGTCGCTGATGTGGAAGCTGCCGCTCTGGCTGGGCACGCCGGGGTCGCTGACGCCGGGGGCGGGCTCACCCGCCTCGCGCAGGCTCAGGCTCAGGGTTGCGCCGCCGGTGCTCAGCTCCGGTTCGTGGTTGTACAGACTGCCGTAGGTCCAGAGGTCCGAGGAAGGCTCGCCGCCAAAGGCCGTGCGGTAGTCCAGCGCGCCCAGGCGCCAGGTGCCGCCTTCCAGCGCGCTGTCGGCATAGTCCTGGTAGCGGCCTCCGCCCGTGGCGTTGGCTGCGGGCCCAGCGGCGGGGATGAGGTCTTCGTCGTTGAGTGCGGCAAAAAATTCCTCGCCGGGGACGGACGCGCCGTCCACACTGAACTCCGGTAAGGTTTCTTTGGTGACCACCTTATAAAAATCGGTAAGGCTGACGCTGCCGCCATCCGCAAAGCCGAAGACAAGATTGTCTCCCTGGCGGAACAGGGTGGCGTCGTCAGGGGCGAAGTCCAGAACAATGCGGCTCTGGGCCTGTGCGGGGATGGCTGCCTGCTGTCCGGCCGCGGGGCGGGCAAGGATGATGTCTGGCATGGGGGCTCCTATGGGGACGCCGGAAGCGGCGTCGGCACGGCGGTTGCGTCAGGGGCAACCGGATTGTTTACGCTGTGGCGATGGGGGGCTGCAAAGGCAGCGGGAGGCGCAGTCAAGCCCTGCCGTTTGCGTGGCGCAAAACGGGAAGCCCTCTGTTCGGGAGGGGACTGGGCGACAGCGTCATAGTGGGGAATAAGGACGCAGACAGCCCTGCGCCGCCAGGAGGCGGAAACAGGGCCGAGGTGACCGGAGAAGCCGGGCGTGCCGGCAAGAGGCTAAACATACACACAGTAAGCTCCACAGTGCGGTTGTCCCGACCATCCTGGTCTGGGCGGTTCTTTGTGCGCACTGCTGACCTGGCTGTGCCTTCTCCTCTTCAACCGTGAAAAGGTTGCTCCAAAGCTCTGTAATTATGATTACGTATAAGGAGATATTTGTCAAGTGTGGGGCGGCACATTGCTGCTTTCAGGAATAAAAGCGGACAGCTGCGGTGGCCGAAGCCCCCGCGGCCATCCGCTCCCAGGGGAATTCCGTTTATTTGCCGAACCAGCACTTGGGCCAGGTGCAGGTGTGACAGGCAAGGCAGTAGCCGCCTTCGCCCAGGCGCGCGGCTTCGGCGCGGGTGAGGGAGCGCCCGGCCAGCAGGCGCGGCAGCATGAGGTCCAGAAAGGTGGTTTTGTAGTACAGGGCGCAGGCGGGCACGCCCATGACCTGCATGTCGGGGCCTGCGTCGTCGGCGGGAATGCGCCCCACCATGCTCATGGTGCCCGGCAGTACGGGCACGCCGTGAAGCATGTCGGTGAGGCCCGCTTCCAGCAGGGCCTGGCGGGTCACGTCGTCCGGATCTACGGAAAGGCCGCCGGTGGTGACCAGCAAATCGGCCCCGGCGGCGCGCATGGCCTTTACAGCGGCGCGCATGGCGGCTTTGTCGTCAGGTACAATCTCTGTGCGGACCACACTGCAGCCCAGCATGTTTACCTTGGCGGTAATGACGGGAATGAATTTGTCCTCAATAATGCCCTGAAAGACTTCGGTGCCGGTGACCAGAATGCCCACGCGGGCCTTGCGCAGGGGCAGCACACGGAAGAGCGGCCCGCCCTCCAGGGCTTCCAGGGCCTGAGCGCGCCGCTCCGGAGTGATGTAGAGGGGGATGGCCCGCGTACCCGCCAGAGGGCCGCCGGACTTGACCACGGTGGCGTCCTGGCGGGAGGCGGCCATGACTTCCGGCACCAGATTGAAACGGTAAAGGCGCTCCACATCCACGCAGAACAGACCGTCGCGCTGGGCGGTAAAGTCGACCTTGCCCTCGCGCGGGGGCAGCTCATAGGTCACGCCCTCGCCGGCCATGCGGCGGGCAAAGGCTTCGGCGGCATCGTTTTCATGAATCGGGGCGCTGTGCCCCTGGGGGGCTTCTTCCGGGGTGACGGCCACGTTAAAGCGGCCCATCTGCTGCAGGCGGCAGATATCCCCCACACTGATGCGCTGTCCGGCTTTGAATTCTGGCCCTTTGAACTGGCCGGGCACAATGCGGGTCATGTCGTGGGCCAGGGTTCGTCCCACGGCTTCCTCCACAGGCAGGACGCGCTGCGCGGGCTGCGGCGCGGCGTCGTCGGGCCGGGGCAGTTCGCGCCGGGCCAGCACATAGGGGGCTTCGCCCTGGCAGCCCCGGCAGACGGGCCCGTCCTCCGCCGGGTAGGCCTCGCCGCAGAGCGGACAGCAGACAATGCGGCTCATGTGCTTGTGGCCCACGAAGCGGCGCTTGACTGTCACCGGCTCCAGCCTGCAGATGCTTTCGCCGGCGGTTTCGATTTCACGCTCCAGGCGGGGTACGTCCTGGTCGCGCTTGGGCTTCTCCTTCAGGAACCAGCCGCGGATTTCAGGGTACTGGTCCAGCGTGGCGGGGTCTATGCTCACGCGCACGCCTTCTCCGGTGTGCTTGTCAAACAGGGACACGGCATAGCGCCCAAGGTTGTGGATTTTCAGCCGGTTGTTGCCTGTGCTGCAGACGGTGAGCAACTGTACGGCGTCGGGCAGGCATTTGCCCGATTCCACTACGGCTTCAAACAGCGTGCCCGGCGGCAGGTGCCGTTTGGCCAGCTCTACCATATAGCCGCCCACCAGCAGGCCGGGGGCCGCGTAACCGTGAAAATTTTCGGCCAGACGGCGGAATTCCTCAAACGTATAGGCGCCTATATTCATATCTTCTCCATAGTTCAAGACAAGTATCCCTATGTTACGCGCAATCGTGATAAAAAGCCAGTTTGCGCAAAAAAGTACCTGACCGCGCGCCGGACGCGGAGCCGGGGGAATGGGCAGGCACGGCTGCTTGCTTCCAGGCCCAAAAACGCGCACAATGCGGCCCAGCATTTTTGCAGCAGGAGGGCCGTTCCGGTGGGCAAGCCGTACCGCTTTATTCCCCAGTTGAGCTTTGAGGAAATCCGCAAAAAGCAGACCGAAGGGCTGCGCTATACCCTGCGGCAGGCTTTCAAAAGCCCGCAGTACCGCACGCGCCTTGCGGCCTGCGGCCTCGCGCCCGATACCCCCCTGACGCTGGAAGACCTGCCGCGCCTGCCCACCGTGGATGTGGACGACCTGCGTGCGGGCTATCCTTTGCCCTTGCTTTGTGTGCCGCCCGAAGAGGTGGTGCGCATCCACGCCTCCAGCGGCACCACGGGCAAGCGCAAAATTCTGGCCTACACAGCCAGAGATGTGGACATGTTCAGCCTGCAGATCGCCCGCTGTTTTGAGCTGGCGGGCTTTACCCCGCAGGACCGCATGCAGCTGGCCGTGGGCTACGGCCTGTGGACGGCAGGCGCGGGCTTTCAGGCCGGCAGCGAACGCCTGGGCATGCTCACCGTGCCTGTGGGGCCGGGCAACCTGGAGATGCATTTGCAGCTTTTGCAGGATATGGGGGCAACGGGCTTTACGGCCACGGCCTCCATGGCCCTTTTGCTGGCAGAAGAGGTGGAACGCGCGGGCATCCGTAAAAATATCCGTCTGCGCCGCATGGTCTGCGGTTCCGAGGCGCACAGCGTCAAGATGCGCACGGCCATTGTGGACAAGCTGGGCTTGGAGGGCTGTTTTGACATCGCCGGCATGACTGAAATGTACGGCCCGGGCACGGCCATTGACTGCGACGCCCACGAGGGCCTGCACTACTGGGCGGACCTTTTTATCATTGAAGTGGTGGACCCGGCCACGCTCCAGCCCGTACCGGAAGGGCAGGTGGGCGAAATGGTGGTCACCAGCCTGTGCAAAGAAGCCGCCCCCCTGCTGCGCTACCGCACTCACGACCTTTGCCGCCTGCTGCCCCGGTCTTGCTCCTGCGGGCTTTCCATGCCCATGCACGACCGTATTCTGGGCCGCTCGGACGATATGCTCATCTACCGGGGCGTCAATATTTACCCCGGCCAGCTCATGGAGGTCATCAGCCAGTTCCACGAACTGGGCGGCGAGTATCAGGTGGAGCTGGTGCGCGATGAACGCGCCCTGGACCACATGACCCTGACCGTGGAGCGCGGCCAGGGCCAGACCGGCGGCAATGACGCGGCCCTGGCCCAGGCGCTGGAAACCCGTCTGCACAAGGCCCTGCTGGCCAGGGTGAGCGTGTGCGTCACGGACTACGCCAGCCTGCCGCGCACCTTCAGCAAGTCCAAGCGCGTCATCGACAAGCGCTGAAGGCCGCAACCGGCAATCTTTGCGCCGGCCGCATCCGGTCCGCCGTGCACACGGCGTTGACGGGCTGCGCCGGGTGCAAGCCCGCTCCCGACCGCACCGGGCGCGGGCACATCCTCCTTTCGGGGGCGTGGGGTCTTTCCACGCCCCTTGCCAAACCGGAAGACCGCCATGGATTTTTTGCGCAAAGCTCTGGAACGGGGCCTCAGCCCCGCCAATATCATCAGTTACCTGAGTCTGCAGGCCCTGCGCTGCGGCGGGCTGGCCTGGGGCACCCTGCGGCTGCGCTGCAAGGCGCGGCTTCTGGGCGTGACCCTGGGGCCGGGAGTGACGGCCCACGGCCCGGTGGGCCTCATGCGCTGGCCCGGCAGCGAAATCCGCATCGGGGCCGGGGTCAGCATTATTTCGTCCTGGCGACGGGCCACGGCGGCCACCCTGGCCGCGCCCACCAGACTCCGGACCTTTGGGCCGGGCGCGCGCATCCATATAGGGGAAGGCGCGCAGCTGAGCGGCACGTCCGTCACGGCGCGCTCGCAAACCATCCATATCGGTCGGCAGGCGCTGCTGGGGCCCAACTGCATCATTGTGGACGCGGATTTTCACGCGCCCTGGCCGCCCGAAGCCCGCGCCACGGAGCCTGGCCTGGAGCGCGACGCGCCCGTGTTCATTGGCGACTACGCCTGGCTGGGCCTGAACTGCATTGTGCTCAAGGGCGTGCGCATTGGCGAAGGCGCGCTGGTGGGCGCGGGCAGCGTGGTCAGCCGTGACGTGCCGCCCTATTGCCTGGCTGCGGGCGCGCCCGCCCGCGTGCTGCGCCGCCTAGGGCCGGAGGACGCTGCGGCGCGGGATGCCGCCGCGCGGAGCTGACCGTGTCTGTGGCCGACTATATGGCCGCCCTGCTGGCCTCGCCCACCCTGGGCGCACAGGTGACCTGCCACCGCCTGCTGCCCGCCGTGCCGGCAGTTTATGCGCCCACGCGCCTGCCCTGGCCCGCAGCCATCGCCAAACTGCTGGCGGAGCGCGGCCTTGGCGGGCTATACAGCCATCAGGCCCTGGCTACAGACCATCTGCGCGCCGGGCATTCCATTGTGGCGGCCACGCCCACGGCCAGCGGCAAAAGTCTGATCTACAACCTGCCCGTGCTGGAGCGCTGCCTGGCGGACCCCGACGCCCGCGCCCTGTACCTGTTTCCGCTCAAGGCCCTGGCCCAGGACCAGCTGGCCGGCTTTAACGCCCTGGCCGCCGCCTGGCCGCCCGAAGTCCGCCCCAGGGCCGCTCTGTACGACGGCGACACCAGCGACTACGCCCGGCGCAAAATCCGGCGCGACCCGCCCGCCGTGCTCATCAGCAATCCAGAAATGCTCCACCTGGGCATTTTGCCCCACCACGAGCAGTGGGCGGCTTTTCTGGCCGGGCTGAGCTTTGTGGTGGTGGACGAGGCCCACACCTACCGGGGCGTGTTTGGCGCGCACATGGCCCAGGTTTTTCGGCGGCTCAACCGTCTGGCCGAGCGCTACGGGGCGCGGCCCGTGTACGCGCTCTGCACGGCTACGGTGGGCAATCCCGGCGAACTGGCCGCCGCGCTCACGGGCACGGGCGGCGTACAAGGCGTGGGCGGTGCGCCGCCTGTGGTCATTGACCAGTCCGGCGCGCCCCAGGGGCCGCGCCATTTTGTGTTTCTCAATCCGGAGCAGAGCCCGGCCACAGCGGCCATCGGTTTGCTCAAGTCTGCTCTGGCCCGCGGCCTGCGCACCATTGTCTACTGCCGCTCCCGGCGCATGACTGAGCTCATCAGCCTTTGGGCCGGGCAATCCGGGGCCTTTGGCAAGCGCATTTCTGCCTACCGGGCGGGTTTTCTGCCGGAGGAGCGCCGTCGCATCGAGGCGCGCATGGCTTCCGGCGACCTGCTGGCCGTGGTCAGCACCAGCGCGCTGGAGTTGGGCATCGACATCGGCGGCCTGGACGTCTGCATTCTGGTGGGGTACCCCGGCACGGTCATGGCCACCCTGCAACGCGGGGGGCGGGTAGGCCGCGCGCAGCAGGAGTCGGCCGTCATCGTGGTGGCGGGCGAAGACGCCCTGGACCAGTATTTTGCCCGCAATCCGGAGGATTTTTTCAGCCGCCCGCCGGAAAAGGCCGTGGTCAACCCGGATAATGAAGTCATCCTGGCCCGGCATTTGGAATGCGCCGCCGCCGAACTGCCCCTGACCCTTGACGAAGACCTGCTGCGCGGCCCGGCGGCCCGGCAGGCGGCGCGCGACCTGCTGGGCCGGGGGCTTTTGTTGCGGACGGCGGATGGCAACCAGCTGCTGGCGGCCCGCAAGCGCCCGCAACGCCTGGTGGACCTGCGCGGATCGGGCCAGACCTGCTGCATTGAGGATGAAGAAGGCAATGTCATCGGCACGGTGGACGGCTTCCGCGCCTGGCGCGAAACCCACCCCGGCGCGGTCTACCTGCACCACGGCCGCAGTTACGTTATTACCGAGCTGGATACGGCCCGCGGCCGGGTCCGGGCCAGGCCGGAGAAAGTGACTTGGTTTACCCGCACGCGGGGGAACAAGACTACGGATATCCTGGAAGAAACAGAACGCCGCTCCCTGGGCCGGGTGCTGGTCTGCCGGGGGCGGCTGCGTATTACGGAGCGCATTACGGGCTACGAAAAACGCAGCACGTCAGGCAACCGGCTGCTGACCATCGTACCCCTGGACGCGCCACCGCAGGTTTTTGAAACTGAGGGCCTCTGGTATGTCTTTCCCGACGTGCTGCGCGCGTATCTGGAAGAGCGCTTTCTGCACTTTATGGGTTCCATCCACGCCCTGGAACACGCGGCTATTGGTTTGCTGCCCCTGCTGATCATGGCGGACCGCAACGATTTCGGCGGCATATCCACGCCCCTGCACCCGCAGTTGGGCCTGCCCGCGGTGTTTATTTACGATGGTCTGCCCGGCGGCGCCGGTCTCACCCGCCAGGCCTTTCCCGATGCGCGGCAATTGTTGGAAGCCACCTGCAAAACCGTGGCCGCCTGCCCTTGCGAGGACGGCTGCCCTTCTTGCGTGCATTCGCCCAAGTGCGGCTCCGGCAACCGGCCCATCAGCAAGCAGGGCGCGCTGGAGCTGTTGCGCCAGGCCCTGGCCCCCGGCGACGAGGGCGATCGGCTGGCCGCCTCCTTGCGGATAAGCCCGGCCCCGGACCGTCTTACGCCGGACGTTTTCGCCCCCACATCCCCGACAGCCGCCCCGGAGGTTCCCATGACCGCTCCTGCAGACTCCCTTGGCCCCCAAAACTCCGCCGCCATAGCTGTGACGGATGCGCCTGCCGATTCCGGCCCGGTCCGGAGCGCCCCGCCCGCGCACTATGTGGTTTTTGACGTGGAAACCCGTCGCTCCGCAGCGGAGGTGGGCGGCTGGAACCGGGCCGACCGCATGGGGGTGAGCGTGGCCGTGGCTTATGACAGCGCGGCCGACGACTTTTTTACCTACCGGCAGGAGGAACTGCCGGACCTGTTTGCGCGCCTGCGCGCCGCCCACCTGGTCATCGGCTTCAACAGCCTGCGTTTTGACTACGCCGTGCTGCGGCCTTTTGCGCCCTTTGAGCTGCGCGGCCTGCCCAGTCTGGATTTGCTGCAGCGGGTGAACCAGTCCCTCAATTACCGGGTTTCGCTGGATAACCTGGGGCAGGCCACTCTGGGGGAGCCCAAGAGCGCCAACGGTCTGCTGGCCCTGCAATGGTGGAAGGAAGGCCGCCTGGAGGATATCGCCCGCTACTGCCGCAAGGACGTGGACATAACCCACCGGCTGTACCGTTACGGGCTGGAACAGGGCTATCTGCTCTTCCGCAACAAGGCCGGCGCAGCGGTACGGGTGCCCGTAGACTTTATGGCGCAGTCAACCGGTCACTGACGGCGGGTTTTATCCGGTTTTTCGGGGCGGGTCCTTGGGGGGCGCAAGCGTCCCCGAGAGCGCCTTTCCGCACAAAAATTTTTGCCGTTTCTCAGGGCAGAGTACCTTTGAGAACAGGCATTCAAAGGTTACGGCACGCGCGTTCCAGCGCTTAAGCGCGCCAATAAACAGCGGTATGGTCTTTATCCGTAGCCTTCTGCGTTGCAACGGCTGAAGCTGCGCTTGCGCCTCCACGGCGGGCGGCTGCTTACGCAACCGTCAGAGCATTGCAACGTTGCACTGCCCCAGTTTCAGATTTCGCTTTGCGGGGCACGGTCCAGCTTTTCTGCCAGGGAGGTTACGGCGGTGGCGGGGTCGAGGCCCAGGCGCGGGGCCAGGCCGGGGAGATTTTCCACGGCGTCGCAGGGGCGCACATAGAGGGGTTCCACGTCCTTGGCAAAGTAGTCGCCGTGGCGGGCCAGCAGGCGCAGGGCCGTTACGGAAGGACAGGTCAGGTCCGGCAGCGCGCTTACGGGCAAGCCGGGGGCGTCTGTGGCTGTTTGCAGGGCGTCGGCCAGGGGGGCGTTGCGGATAAGGCCGCTGCCACAGACCCAGACGCGGGGGGCGGGGTCCGTGCCGGGCGGCAGGGGTTCGGTACGGCTCTGGGCGATGCGTTGGGCGGCGGCCTCCGGTGTGCAGAGGTCCACAGGGCGCAGGGGCTGGGGCGGAATCAGCGGGCCGTAGCTGCGGTAGGGCTGGCAGTGCACCAGGTTGCGGCGGGCGTGGGTCAGCACCCAGATGGGCGCGCCGTAAAGCACGCCCCTATCCACAGCCAGGGTGGCGGCCAGGGCCTGCAGGTAGTCCAGGCCCGCCAGCCGCACCTGCCCCGTGCGGCGCAGGGCCGCGGCCGTGGCCAGCACCAGGCGGATGCCGGTAAAAGAGCCTGGCCCGCGCACGCAGGCCAGGCGGCGAAAATCCGCCAGGCGCAAATCCAGGGCGGCGCAGATATGGCGCAGGGCCGGGGCCAGAATTTCCGTGGCTCGTTCTGGGCGGCGCCATTCCTGGGCGCAGAGCAGGGTTTCGTCCTCCGTCACCACCATCTGCAGCGCGCCTTCGGCGGCGTTGAGGATGAGCTCCAGGCCGGTGCCCGTGGTCATGAGCCGCTCCCGAACCAGCCCGTGTTTTTAAGGATGCGCCAGACGTCGTTGTAGGTGGCCAGCAGCATGAGGGTCACCAGCAGGGCCAGACCAGCGCGCATGGCGTACTCCTGCACCTTGGAGCTGAGGGGGCGGCGGAAGAGCATTTCCCAGAGGCAGAAGAAAATCTGCCCGCCGTCCAGCACGGGGATGGGCAGCAGGTTGAGGATGCCCAGGTTGATGCTGATGAGCGCCGTAAGCGCCAGCAGCCCGGCCAGGCCCTGCTGCGCTTGCTGCCCCACCATCTGCATGATCATGATGGGGCCGCCCACCTGATCCAGGGGCACCACGCGCTCCACCAGTTTGACCAGGCTTTGCCAGGTCAGGGAAACCATTTCAGCGGTCTGGCTCAGGCCCGCGCTGGCCGCATCCAGAAAGCCGTGCTCCACCAGGCGTACGCCGCCGGAATTGCGGATGCCGATGAGCCAGGCGGTTTCTTCTTCGCCAAAAATGGTTTTGCGGGTGGCGCGTTCCGGCGTCAGTTCCAGGCTGAGACGCATGCCGCCTGCGGCCATGTCTGGGCCGTCGGGCGCGGTTGCGGCTTCCGGAGCTGCGGGCGCAAGGTCGGGGGCTGTGTCCGGCCGCCGCACTTCCAGGTGCAGGGTGCGGCCGTCGCTCTGGTTGATGGCCTCGGCCATGACCTGCCAGCTGTCCACGGCCCGGCCGTCAATGGAAAGGATGGTGTCGCCGGGGGCCAGACCAGCCCGAGCGGCGGGGCTTTCCGCCACCACGCCGCCCACCTGCGGCAGAAGCACAGGCGTGCCCCAGCCCCAGGCCATAATCCAGCACAGAATCCAGGCCAGCAGCACGTTGGCCACAGGCCCTGCCGCCACCACCAACAGCCGCTGCCAGGCCGGACGCAGGGCAAAACTTTCCTGCTCGGTAAAGCCGTCGGGAATCTCGTTGGCGTCGCTCTCGCCCACCAGAGCCACATAACCGCCCAGGGGGACAAGCGAAAGGGCGTATTCCGTCTTGCCCTTCTTATATTTGAGGATTTTGGGGCCGAAACCCAGAGAGAAGGTGGAAACCCCCATGCCCAGGCTTCTGGCCACGGCAAAGTGTCCCAATTCGTGAAAAAAGATCAGACCACCCAGAACGACGATCACAGCAATAACGGTTGTCAGCACAGGCATCCTCCGGGGCGGGCCAAGGCACGGACCCGCTCGCGGCTCAGGCGGTCCAGCTCTTCCAGCCGTGCCGCCAGGGTATGGGCCTCCCGCGTCAGGGCGGCAGGCGTGGACGCGCCGGGAGCGGATATGACCGCCTCTGGCGCGCAGAAAGATTCGTGTCCGGGGTGTTCGGCCTCGTGGGCCTGCAGCACGGCGGCAATGAGCCGGGGAATATCTGTAAAACCGCAGTTTCCGTGCAGAAACAGCTCCACCGCTGCCTCGTTGGCCGCGTTGAGCGCCACGCAGCGCCCGCCGCGCCCGGCCAACGCCCGCCGCGCCAGGTCCAGGCAGGGAAAGGCCGCCACATCAGGCCGCTCAAAGGTCAGCGGCGTGCGCGTCAGGTCCGGCGGCGGCACGTCTCCGGCTTCACAGCGCGGCCAGAGCAGGCAATGGGCAATGGGCAGGCGCATGTCCGGCGTGCCCAGCTGGGCCAGCTGGCCGCCGTCCCTGAACTGCACCAGCGAATGCACCACCGACTGCGGGTGCACCAGCACGTCGATGCGCTCCACCGGCGCTCCGTAAAGATGAAAGGCCTCGATGACCTCCAGCCCCTTGTTCATGAGCGTGGCCGAATCCACCGTGATCTTGGCCCCCATGCTCCAGTTGGGGTGCTTGAGGGCCTGCTCCGGCCGGACCTGGGCCAGCCGTTCGGCCGTCCAGCCGCGAAAAGGACCGCCCGAAGCCGTCAGAATGAGCCGGTCCACGTCCTGTCCGCGCCCAGCCAGGCACTGAAAAATGGCGTTGTGCTCCGAATCCACGGGCAGGATAACCGCGCCGCTGCCCGCGCAGACCCGCCGCAGCAGATCCCCGGCCAAAACCAGCGATTCCTTGTTGGCCAGGCAGATGACCTTGCCCGCCAGGGCCGCGGCCAGCGTGCCCGACAGCCCTGCGGCCCCCACCTGGGCCGAGAGCACGGCGTCTGCCTCGGGCAGGGCCGCCAAAGCGGCGTAGCCTTCGCGTCCGATCAGAATGTGCGGAGTGTAGTCCGTCGGCAACAGCGTTCGCAGCGCGTCCGCCGCCGCCGCGTCCAGCACCGCCAGGTATCCCGGCCGCCAGCGCACGGCCTGGGTTGCCAGCTTCTGCACATTGCGCGCGCACGAAAGCCCCACCACCCGCAGCAAGTCCGGATGCCGTTCCACCACCGCCAGGGCGCTGCCCCCGATGGAGCCCGTGGAGCCCAGCAAGACCAGCCGCCGCGGCCAAGCATCGCACCACGCCGCCGAAGGCGGGCCGGAAATGTAATCAACCTGCGGGCCGCCGCGGCCCGGCCAGAGTGTCGTCATAGGTTGCGTCCAGTGGGGCGGAGGGGATTTTGTGGGGGAGGGCCCCTTTTTGCAAAAGGGTCGCCTCCCCCACGCCCCCACCCCCTAAAATTTTTACTTCCTCAGGGCACGCCACAGACGTACCAGGGTACAGGATAGGCGGACGGGAATGCCCAGAGGGTCGCCCCGATCCCGACCGAACCAGAGCTCAAAAGGCGCGCCACCGAGTTTGACGCAGCCCAAACCGCAAGAAGACGCCCGTGCCGATTTCTCCCCTTCCTTTGGAAAAATTGCGAGATTTTTGTGGTTTGGCAAGGAAAACCGGTAGAGCGCCGCAGGGAGCAGAGTCCACCTATATGACCAAGGCGCGCCACCGAGTTTGACGCAGTCCAAACCGCAAAAAGACGCCCGTGCCGATTTCTCCCCTTCCTTTGGAAAAATTGCGAGATTTTTGTGGTTTGGCAAGGAAAACCGGTGGAGCGCCGCAGGGAGTATAGTCCACCTATATGACCAAGGCGCGCCACCGAGTTTGACGCAGTCCAAACCGCAAAAAGACGCAATTTTTTAGAAGAAGAAGAACCACTGATCCACCACCGCAAACATGGGCATGGCAAAAAGCAGACTGTCCGCCCTGTCCAGCATGCCGCCGTGGCCGGGCAGAATCTGGCCGGAATCTTTGACGTTGACCGAGCGCTTGAGGGCCGATTCAAACAAATCCCCCAACTGAGCAAAGGCATTGACCGCAATGCCCAGCAGGGCAAAGGAGAACCAGCCGGTTTTGCCGTAAACCTGGCCGTATATGGCACAAAAAAGCACACAGGCCGCCAGGCTGCCCACCGCGCCCTCGGAGCTTTTGTTGGGGCTCACACGGGGCCAGAGCTTGTGATGGCCGAAGCGCGTGCCCACAAAGTAGGCAGCGGTGTCTGAAATGGCCACGGCTGCGATGATGAAGATGAGCTTGGTGGTGGAAAGATAGGTGGCGGGCAGCAGCAACAGGGGCACATAGGCCAGCCCGGCCATAAAGATGCCGCTGGAGGCAAAGGCGTTTTCCTCCTCCACCACGTCCCAGCGGAACAAAAAGCTCATGGCGGCCAGCACAAAGCCCGCGCCCAGGCAGACCAGGGCGTCTTGCGGCCGGTGCAGCCAGGTCAGGCCCAGCATGCCCCAGCCCAGCGCTATGGCGCAGACGCGGCTGGAAATGCGGCCGCCGTGGCCCCAGAATAGGGAATAGAATTCCCACAGGCCCAGGGCCGAGGCCGCCAGAATGACTGCCAGCAGAGGCCAGCCCCTGTGCCAGAGCACCAGCAGCAGCACTGCGGCCAGGGCGAGCCCCGTGACAATGCGCCGAAAATCCATGGGATGACGAGAGGCGGGTTCAATGGGCATGGAGTTGCTCCTCTGTTTTGCCGAAGCGGCGCGAGCGGGCGGCGTAAGCCCGCAGGGCCGCGTGCAGTTCTTTGGCGTCAAAATCCGGCCAAAGCACGGGGGTAAAGTACAGTTCGCTGTAGGCGCACTGGTAGAGCAGGTAGTTGCTCAGACGCTGTTCGCCGCTGGTGCGGATCAGCAAGTCCGGGTCGGGCTGCCCCGCCGTGTAAAGACGGGTGGCGAGGCTCTGTTCGGTGACGTCTTCGGGCTTGGCCCCTTCGCGCAGAAAAGCCTGCACGGCGCGCACCAGTTCGCCCCGGCCTCCGTAGTTGAGGGCCAGGTTGAGGACCATGCCCTGCCCGGCCTCGGTGCGCCTGATGGCGTGGCGCAGGGCCGTGCGCTGGGGCACGGGCAGGCCGTCCAGATCGCCCAGCACGTTGAGAGCAATGCCCTTTTCCTCCATCAGCGGCACTTCTTTGCGCAGAAATTCCAGCAGAAGAGAAAACAGGGCGCTGATTTCGGTTTTGGGGCGGCTCCAGTTTTCGCTGGAAAAGGTGTACAGGGTCAGGTAGCCGATGCCCAGGGTGCGGCATTCCGTGACTACGGCGCGCACGGCTTCAGCCCCGGCCCGGTGCCCGGCTTCGCGGGGCAGGCCGCGCTGCTGGGCCCAGCGGCCGTTGCCGTCCATGATGATGGCCAGATGGCGGGGCAGATGTTCGCTTTTTTCAGTCATGGGCATACAGCCTGCGCGTTTGGGCCCGGCGTTTCTGCCGCGCCGGCCGGGTGTCGCGGTCGGAACGACTGCCGGACAAAGCACAAAAGACGCGGACGGCGCGGGGCCGCCCGTCGCAAAAGGCACGAGTTGCCGGATACGGCTTCCTTCGACGGCGTTGCCGCGGCGACCGGCCCTGGACATGTTGCTTCTGCGAAGCGTGTCCTCAGCATTATATCAAGACGTCCACTTCTGCGCTTATCCGCGCGGATACGTCGCGCCGCATCGCCGTGGCGGAGATCCGCCCGTTGTCCGGGCAACTTCAATGTGAAATTGCTCTGGAGCAGAGCGCCTTTGCGAATAGGTATTCGCAAAGGCTACGGCATGCTGGTTACGGCGTTTGTCCGCGTAAATAGAGTGCGCTTGCGCCCCCACGGCGGGCGTCTGCTTACGCAACCGCCAGGGCATTGCAACCTTGCAATGCCCTAGATTTCCATAATCTCTTTTTCTTTGGTCGCGCATTTTTTGTCGGCGTCGGCCACATATTTGTCCGTGAGCTTCTGCACGTCGTCCGTGGCTTTTTTTTGCGCATCCTCGGTAATAGCCTTGTCCTTTTCCAGTTTTTTCAGGCCATCGTTGGCGTCGCGGCGCACGTTGCGCACGGCCACCTTGGCGTCTTCAGTGTACTTGCGGGCCACCTTGACCAGGTCCTTGCGGCGTTCTTCGGTGAGGGGAGGCAGCACGATGCGGATGGTGCGGCCGTCGTTGACCGGGGTAAGGCCCAGGTCGGACTTGAGGATGGCCTTTTCTATCACGGCGAGGCCGCCCTTGTCCCAGGGCTGGATGGTCAGGGTGCGGCTGTCCGGCACGGCCACCGAGGCCATCTGGCCGATGGGCGTAGGCGTGCCGTAGTAGTCGGCGCGGATGCCGTCCACCAGGGCGGTGGTGGCGCGGCCGGTGCGCAGTTTGGCAAAATCGCGCTCCAGCGCGGCAAGGGCTTTTTCCATGCGTTCTTCGGCGTCCAGAAGGATGCTGTCAATATCCATCAGAGGTCTCCTTGAAAATGGCTGTGCGGCCTAGCTGTGGACGATGGTGCCCACGCCTTCGCCCAGCAGCACGCGGCGGATGTCGCCCCCGAACATGCGGCAGACAATGATGGGCACGTTGTTGTCGCGCACCAGAGCAAAGGCCGTGGCGTCCATGACGCCCAGGTGGCGGGCCAGGGTTTCGTCGTAGCTCAGGCTGGTGTATTTGACGGCGTCGGCGTGCTGGGTCGGATCCTTGTCATAGATGCCGTCCACCTTGGTGGCCTTGATGATGGCGTCGCACTTGAGCTCCATGCCACGCAGGGCCGCCGTGGTGTCGGTGGTGAAGTAGGGATTGCCCGTGCCCGCGGCGCAGATGACCACGCGGCCTTTTTCCATATGGCGCAGGGCCCGGCGGCGGATAAAAGGCTCGCAGACCTCCTGCATGGTAATGGCTGAAAGCACGCGGGTGGGGTGCCCGTGCTTTTCAAGCATGTCCTGCACGGCCAGGGCGTTGAGCACCGTGGCCAGCATGCCCATGTAGTCCGCCGAGGAGCGTTCCATGCCCTTGGCCGAGCCGGAAAGCCCGCGAAAAATATTGCCGCCGCCGATGACCAGGGCCATTTCCACGCCCATTTCGAGCACGGCGCCCAGTTCGCGGCAGACCGCGTCCACAGTTTCGGGGTCAATGCCGGTTTTGTGTTCGCCCGCCAGGGCCTCGCCGCTCAGTTTGAGCAGCACGCGCTTGTACTTGAGTGGGGCCATGCAACCGCCTTGGGGTAATGCTGGAAGGTTGGGTCGCCTGCGCGCCCGCCTCCGGGCAGCGCTGCAACGGGTCAGTCATAGCAGAAAACGCGTCGGCCTCAAAGTCTTTTTGCGGCAGGTCCCTTAGCCGCAACGTCGGCTGCGGGCAGTTCCGCCAGCGGCCAGGGCAGCAGGGTGAACGGCACGCTGCGGGCTATGGCCGCCAGGGCCAGATGCGCCTGGGCAGCCATGTGGGGAGAAAAAACCAGCTTGAGCAGCGCCGTATCCGTTTCCAGCACAGTGAAGTAGGCCAGGTTGTCGTAGGCTTCCAGCAGGCGGCGAAACAGGCCCGTATCCTGCGGGGCCATGCGCACCAGCAGACAGCTGCTGCGCGCGGGCGCAGAGGGGCCGGCCGGACGCGGGCGGCGTTGCGGGGCAAGGGCCGTCGGCACAGCCGCGTCCGGCATGGCGGCTGTTGCGGGCTGCGCTTCCTGCGGCGTAAGGGGGGGCAGCGTGGGGGGCATGGGCGCGCTCCGCGTTCAGTACAGACCCAGCCAGCGGGCGGCGATGACCAGGGCCAGCCCGAAGGCGATGGTCAGAAAATAGTTCTTGCCCCACCAGGCCACCAGCACCGAAGGCAGGGCCACCATGAGGAAGAGGTTGGAAGGCCCGGCGTTGAAGCGGCCTTCATAAAAAAATACGTCCGGACCCACCAGGGCTGCCATGACCGCCACAGGCACAAAGGAAAGCCAACGCCGCAGCAGCGGGGGCAGGCTGTCGCCGCGCAGCAGCACCACGGGCAGCACCTTGGGCAGTACGGTCACGGCTACGCTGCCCAGCAGGCAGAGCAGCAGGGGGGCGTTTTGCGTCATCCATGCGCTCATGGCCGCGCCTCCTCTCCTTCCGTAACGACGGGCGCGGCGGCGGGCTGTTTGCCGTCCCGCAGGCACAAAAGCGCCGTGCCCAGGCTGGCCCCCACCACCGTGGCCAGGGCAATGTTCCACTGGCTCATGCCCAGGGCGCGCAGGGCAACGGAAAGCGCCAGGGTAAACAAGGCCACCAGCACGTGCAGCCGGTCTACGCACTGGGGCACCAGCAGGGCCAGAAACATGGCCGTGAGCGCGTAGTCCAGGCCCAGGGGCTTCACGTCGCTGACCAGTTCGCCGCAGAAGGCCCCCAAAGCGCTGCCGCCCACCCAGGCCAGCTGGGTAAGGTGGTTGCAGGTGAAGAGCGTGGTCAGGCTGCGCGCCCAGCCGTTCTGAAAGGCCGTCACGTGCACGGCGAAGTTTTCGTCCGTAACGGCGAACCCCAGGAGCAGCCGCACGCCGCGCGTCAACCCCGCGTACCAGGGGGCCAGCGCTGCCGACTGGAGCAGATAGCGCAGGTTGATGATGCCCACGGCGGCGATGATGGACAGCGCGCCCGCGCCCGCGCCCCACATGCTTGCAAACACAAACTGCCCGGAGCCGGAGAACATGAGCACGGACATGCCCACGGCCAGGGCCGGGGGGATGTCGTTTTTGACGGCCAACACCCCGAAAGCGAAACCCACGGGCACATAGCCCAGCACTATGGGCAAGGCGCGCCGCAGGCCTTCCGCCACGGGGGAGGGCTGGGGGGAGTGTGACATGAACCACCTCTGACGCGGCCACGGACGCCGCGCGCAAAAAAAAACGCAAAAAACCGTGACGACCGCGCCCGGAGCGCGGCCCTGCGGCAGGGCGGACACGCGCCGCAACGCCGTCCGCAGCGGCCCGAAAGCCACAAAGTGCCCCTTGCTCTATCCTCTTTGGGGCCTCAAAGCAAGAAGCGGACCCCGCACCGGGCAAGCCCCGCGGCAGGAAGACGTCCTTCCTCCACGGCGCCGCAGGGGGCGGTTCCCGCCCCAAGGCGCGCTGTGCAGGGTGCGGAGGCTTGCCAGATGCGGCACAATGGTGTATGCGTTCCCTTTCTATCAAGCACACCCTGGCAGCGGCCCGGGGTGCCCGGCGGCGGTGTACCGCCCGTTGTTGCCCCATGCGGGGAATGTCGCGTTGCGAAAAAGAGCCTTACCTTTTGCCGGAGCCCCGCGCTCCACAAGGTAACGATCTTTCGCAATGACGCGTTCCGGGGGGCCGGGTTGCAGGGCCTGGAGCCAGGGTGGAAGAGCACAACCCTTTGGAGGCTTTTTCAATGGCATACGTCAGCATGAAGCAGATGCTGGAAACCGGCGTGCACTTCGGGCACCAGACCCGCCGCTGGAACCCCAAAATGCGTCCCTACATCTTCGGGGCGCGCAACGGCATCCATATTATTGACCTGCAGCAGACCGTCAAACTGTTCCGCGTGGCTTACGACAAAATGGTCGACACTGTGGCCCGCGGCGGCAAGGTGCTGTTTATCGGCACCAAGCGTCAGGCTCAGGAGGCCGTGGCCGCTGAAGCCGGCCGCGCCGGGCAGTTTCATGTGACCAACCGCTGGATGGGCGGCACCCTTACCAACTTCGTCACCATCCAGAAAAGCATTGACCGGCTCAAGAAGCTGGAAGGCATGTTTGCCGACGGCTCCATCAACCGCTATCAGAAAAAGGAAATCCTCCTGCTGGAGCGCGAGATGCACAAGCTGGAGGAAACCCTGGGCGGCATCAAAAATATGGACCGCCTGCCCCAGCTGGCTTTTATCATCGACCCGCACCGTGAAGACATCGCTGTGAAGGAATGCCGCAAGCTCGGCATCCCCATCGTGGCCGTGACCGACACCAACTGCGACCCCGACGTCATCGACTACATCATCCCCGGCAACGACGACGCCATCCGCGCCATCAAGCTGTTTGTGACCGCTTTTGCCGAAGCCTGCCTGGAAGGCGAGGCCATGGGCAAGGACAGCAAGGGCGAGGACGCCGAAGCCGCCATGCAGAAGGCCGTTGAGGCGGCTCCGGAAGCCCCCGTGCAGGAGGCCCCGGTGCAGGAAGCCGCGCCTGTCCAATAACGCAGCGTAACGTTGCGGGGTGCGCATTTTTGTGCGCTCCCGCAAAGGTTACGGCGCGCCCGCTTGGGCGCGCAGCATTTTCCCTGTTTCCGGGGGCAGCGCAACCTGTTTGCAGACATGGCCGCGCTGCCCCCGCCCGGTTGCGGAGGGCGGGCCCTGCCCGCTCCCTTCCGGGCCGCACCAGCAGCACAACCCCGGCCCCGGGCCGGCAGCATGTGGAGTTGATATTATGGCTATCACCGCACAGATGGTAAAAGAACTGCGCGAAATGACCGGCGCGGGCATGATGGATTGCAAAAAAGCCCTGGTGGAAGTGGCCGGCGATGTGGAAAAGGCCGTGGACTGGCTGCGCCAGAAGGGTATGGCCAAGGCCGCCAAAAAGTCCGGTCGCGCCACCAGCGAAGGCCTGGTCACCCTGGCCGTGAGCGAAGACGGCAAGCATGTGGCCCTGGCCTCTCTGCTTTGTGAAACCGATTTTGTGGCCCGCGGCGACCAGTTTCAGGATATGGCCGCTCAGGTGGCCCGCGCCGTGCTGGACCAGGCTCCGGCCGACGCCGCGGCTCTGGAGGCCGTTATGGGCCCGGCCGTGACCCAGCTCATCGCCTCGGTGGGCGAAAACATGCAGTTGGGCAGCTTTGCCCGCCACAGCAAGAGCAGCGACAAAGACGTGGTGGGCCATTACCTGCACGCCAACGGCAAGATCGGCACGCTGGTCTTTCTGACCTGCGGCAAGGCTGCGAGCACGACCAACCCCGATGTGCTGGCCCTGGTCAAAAATCTGGCCATGCAGGTGGCTGCCGCCAATCCCTTGGCTCTTGACGCCTCCAGCCTGGACCAGGCTGCTGTGGAGCGTGAGCGTGAAGTCTACCGCCAGAAGGCCCTGGAAGAGGGCAAGCCCGCCCAGATTGTGGACAAAATTGCTGACGGCGCGGTGAAAAAGTTCCAGAAGGAAGTCTGCCTTATGGAACAGCCCTACATCCGCGACGACAAAAAGAGCATCAACGACCTCGTGCGCGAGACGGCCAAGGCCGTGGGCGACGACCTCACTGTCACGGGTTTCGAGCGCATCCAGCTGGCTGCGGAATAATCCGGGCTGCAAGAGCCTTTTTTCACGGGGAAGGACGCCCTCTGCGGAGGGATTCCTTCCCCGTCCTGCGTTCGCGGCGCGGGCTGGCGGCTTTGGCGTGGCGCACCGCGCCCACGCCCCCAAGGCCGCGCCGGGCCTTTTCAGAACGGCACGGAACTGCTAGGCTGGGGGCCATGCGCCACGTCGCGCCCTTGCGGCTTGCGGCACAAGCGCTGACGGCAGTGCCAATCCGGGCTTTGCACGCCCGGCCGTGCGGGACCAAGACGCGGGCTGTCGTTGGAAAACGGATGCAGCCGGGCTGCCGTCCAAAAGGTCGTCGCAAGTCTGCCGCAACGTCGTCCGCACAGAGGGCAACGCTCTGGAGGAAAGCGGGATGAAGATCGTCGTTCTGGGCAACCAGGCCAAGTCCATGCGCAATTTCTGGAGCGTGCTCATCGCCCACATGCGCCGGGCCGGGCACGAAGTGCTCTGTTGCGTCCCGCCGGGGGATGCGGCCTCTGAGGCCGCGCTCACGGCCCTGGGCGCGCAAGTGCGCACCTATCCTCTGGACCGCAAAGGCCTCAACCCCCTGAGCGACATCCGCACCCTGGGGGCCTTGGTGCGCCTGTTCAAAGAAGAAAAACCCGATCTGCTCTTTGCCTCCACCATCAAGCCGGTCATCTACGGCTGCATGGCGGCCAGGGTAGCCCGCGTGCCCCACATTTACGCCACCATCACCGGTCTCGGCTACGCCTTTGAGGCCGACAGCTTTTTTAAAAAAGCCGTCAACAAGCTGAGCTGCCTGCTTTACCGTACGGCGCTTTCCGGCGCGGAAGGCGTATTTTTTCAGAATCAGGACGACATCCGCGTGTTCCGCCAGGCGGGCATTCTGGGCCCGCGCGCCCGCGTGCTTACTGCCCGCGGTACGGGCGTGGACACGGCCCGCTTTGCCCCGGCCCCCTTTCCCGATCTTACCGAAACCGGCGAGCTCGCCGGCCCGCCCGTATTCCTGCTGGTGGCCCGTCTGCTGGAGGCCAAAGGCCTGCCGGAATACGCCGAGGCCGCGCGCCTGCTCAAGGCCCGATACCCTGCCGCCCGCTTTCAGGTGCTGGGCCCGCCCGAACACGGCCTGGGCAGCGTGAGCCTGGACCAGATCAAAGCCTGGGAGGCCCGGGGCAGCATCGAATACCTGGGCGAAACCAGCGACGTGCGCCCTTATGTGGCCGCGGCCCATGTGCTGGTGCTGCCCTCCTGGCGGGAAGGCACGCCCACGTCCATCATGGAGGGCATGAGCATGGGCCGTCCGGCCGTGGTCACCGACGCCCCCGGCTGCCGCGAAGTGGTGCGCCAGGGTGTTAACGGTCTGCTTACGCCCCTGCGCGATGCGCAGGCCCTGGCCGACGCCATGGAAACCTTCATCACCACGCCCCAAAATATCCTGCGCATGGGAGCCGCCGGCCGCGAGCTGGCCCTGCGCGAACTGGACGCCCACACGGTGGCCGCACGCATTCTTGAAGACATGCGCGTGCCCGCCGTCCATAAGGATAGCCAAGCATGATTAGTACCTACCGTATGGCGCTGCTGCAGGCGCTGGATTTTTTCTGCATTCTGCTGGCCCTGGCCGTTTCCGGCATGCTGAGCATTGCGCCGGATCTGAGCGTGTTTCACGACTACACGGGCGCTTCGCTCTTTACCGTCTTTTTTTATCTTCTCTTTTTTTACATCCTCGACGCTTACAGCGTGGGCAGCGAGGACTTCCGCGAGACTATGGGCCGGGTGCTGGTGGCCTGCCTGCTGGGCATCGTTTCTTCGGCAACGGCCTCCTACGCCTTCCAGCACTGGCGCTTTGACCGCGAAACCGTAGTCCTGCTCTTTGCGCTCTCCTTCTGCTTCTGCCTGGGCTGGCGGCTGCTTTACTACTGCAACGCCGACAAAATCACGCACCCCCTGCGCATTCTCCTGGTGGGCGTGGACCGCGCGGGCAAGGTGCGCCAGCTCCTGGCCGAGGGCCTGCCCAAGGCCGAGATTCTGGGGTATGTGGGCGAGCGCGACCAGGGCCCCGACGCCGGTCCCTGCTTGGGCGCGCCCTTTCTGGCCCTGGACATAGCCCAGGAAAAAAAGGCCACCATGATCCTGCTGCTGCCCGACGCCCCCATCGACGACGACATCGCCCACGACCTGCTGGAAGCCAAACTGCGCGGCAGTATGGTGGTGGATATCCGCAGCTTCTACGAACACGTGGTCCAGCGCCTGCCCCTCTCCCAAATTACAGACGAATGGCTTCTCCAGAACGAGGGCTTCTCTCTCAATACCCGCGGTTCCCTGCGCCGACTCAAACGCGTTCTGGATATGCTCATCTCCCTCATGCTGCTCATCCCGGCCACGCCCGTCATGCTGCTCACTGCCCTCATTGTCCGCCTGGAATCCCCCGGCCCCGTTATTTACCGTCAGGAACGCGTGGGCCTGTTTGAAAAGGAATTCACCGTTTACAAGTTCCGCTCCATGCGTGCCGACGCCGAAAAAAACGGCGCGGTCTGGGCCAGCGCCAACGACGCCCGCGTCACCCGCTTTGGCCGTTTTATCCGTAAGGTCCGCATCGACGAGCTGCCCCAGATTTGGAATATCCTCAAGGGCGACATGAGCTTCATCGGTCCCCGCCCCGAACGCATGGCTTTTGTGCAGGAACTGAAAAAAACCATCCCCTACTACAGCGTGCGCCACTCCGTAAAACCCGGCCTTACCGGCTGGGCCCAGGTCTGCTACCCCTACGGAGCCTCCGCCGAAGACGCCCGCCGCAAACTGGAATACGACCTCTATTATATTAAAAATATGTCCATCCTGCTGGATATTCATATTATTCTTAAAACCATCGGCGTGGTCCTCTTCCCCAAGGGCGCCCGCTAAGGGGAAGGAAAAGCAGGAATCTTTGCAGTCGGAAGGGGACTTTGGGGCACTTGGCCCGTTACGGCGAAGGCCGTGACAGGCCAGGGCCGCAGCGCTCAAAAGTCCCCTTCCGCCACATGCCTCACCCGTCAAAATGCTTTCCTCAGGCCGCGCCACAGGCGTATTTCGGCCGCCACAGGGGGTCCCCCCCTTTTCTCATGTCCCAATTTCTCTTCACGATGCGGGTTTCGTGTGACGCAGAACGGCAGAAAAACGTTGCAGGGTACGGGCACGGAACCGGCAGGCCTCTACCCCCACGGGTTGGTCCAGCCCAGCGGGGGCCTGCGTTTCGGCCTGGACGCCCTGCTTCTGGCGGCCTTTACGGCACAGCGGCTGCTGGCCTGGCCGGGGCAGCGGGATATCTTTGCCGTGGAGCTGGGCTGCGGCTGCGGGGCGGCTCTGCTGGGCGCGGCCCTGGCCTGTCCGCGCGTGCGGGGGCTGGGGCTGGAGCGCGAAGTGGCCCTGACCGCAGCGGCGACGGAAAACATCGTCCGGCTGGGGCTCTCGGCGCGGCTGGCCGTGCGCTGCCTGGACGTGGGCGACGCTGTGGCCCTGCGCGGCCTGCCCGGCCCTGACAGTCTGCAGAATTCTGCCAATTGGTCCGGCCCTGGCGGCGGGGCCCTCTGCGGCCGGGCCGACGCAGTGCTGGCCAATCCGCCCTACGATCGGGCCGGCCGGCCTTCGCCGGATCCCCTGCGGGAACGGGCCCTGCGCTCTGCCGACGGGCAGGCGCTGGAAGCCTTTTGCCGGGCCGCTGGGCTGCTTTTGCGGCACAAGGGGCATTTTTTTTGCTGTTATGACGCGCGCGCCCTGGGGCGACTGTGTCGGGCCCTGCATACTGCGGGCTTGGGCCTGCGGCTGGCGCTGCCCGTGCGGGCGCATCCCGCAGACCCGGCCCTGTTGGTGCTGGCGGCCGCGCAAAAAGGGGCGGCGGACGATCTGCGCCTGGAAGCCCCGCTGACCCTGCACGCCGGGCGCGGCCCCGTGCGAGCAACAGCGCCGCGGCCGCAAGAGGCTGCCGCAGGCGAAACGGGGTCCGGCTTTTTTACTGCGGAGGCCTGGAGGCAGCACGGGACTGGCGCGACCACAGCTGGGGCGGACAAAAAGGATTTTGCCGGGCCGGAAGAAACTGCTGCGGATATGCTTGGTCCGCACGGAGGCCAAGGGCCGGACGGCAAGAGTCCGGCGGGGACGGAGGCGGGGCCGCAGTGGACGGCCGCGGCCCGGCGCTTCTGCCCCTGGCTGGACCGAAAACGGGATTTGGGATAAGGCTCGGGCATGACATTTATTGCGGATCTGCACATCCATTCGCGCTTTTCACGGGCCACCAGCAAGGCGCTCACGCCCAGGCATCTGGCGGCCTGGGCGCGCTGCAAGGGCATTGACCTGCTGGGCACCGGCGATTTTACCCACCCCCAGTGGCGGGCCGAACTGGCGGAACAGCTGGAGCCGGACCCGGAAAGCGGCCTGTACCGGCTGCGGGGCGCGCCCCAAGCGCTGGAGGGCCTGCCGCAGGATATGGGCGCGGGGCAGGGGCCGCTTTTCTTGCTCCAGACCGAAATCAGTTCCATCTACAAACGCCTGGGCAAGGTGCGCAAAATCCACAACCTGGTCTTTGTGCCCAGCCTGGAGGACGCAGAACGCCTCTCCCTGCGGCTGGCGCAGATCGGCAATCTGGCCTCGGACGGTCGGCCCATTCTGGGGCTGGATTCCCGCGACTTGCTGGAAATCCTGCTGGAATGCGCGCCCAACGGGGTCATGATTCCCGCACACGTCTGGACGCCTTGGTTTGCGCTGTTTGGCTCCAAATCCGGCTTTGACCGTCTGGAAGACTGCTACGGCGACCTTTCTGAACACATCTTCGCCCTGGAAACGGGCCTTTCGTCCGATCCGGCCATGAACCGCATGGTCAGCGCCCTGGACGGCTATGCGCTCATTTCCAATTCCGACGCCCATTCCGGGGCTAACCTGGGGCGCGAGGCCAATCTCTTTGCGGGGCGGCCCTCCTATGCGGGCCTGTTTGCGGCCCTGCGGGCCGTCGCCCGGCGTCAGGACCAGAGCGGCCAGGACTGCCGCTTCCTGGGCACCGTGGAATTTTATCCCGATGAGGGCAAGTACCATCTGGACGGCCACCGGGCCTGCCATGTGGTGCTGGAACCGCGCGAGGCGCGGGAACTGGGCGATATCTGCCCCGTGTGCGGCAAACCCCTTACGGTGGGCGTGCTGCACCGCGTGCTGGACCTGGCCGACCGTGAAGCCCCGGCCGCGCTTGCGCGCGAGCCCGAAGCGCGCTCCGTTATTCCCCTGCCCGAAGTGCTGAGCGAAATTCTGGGCGTAGGGCCCGCCTCCCGCAAGGTGCGGGAGCGCTATGCCGCCCTGCTGCAGGCCTTGGGGCCGGAACTGGATATCCTTTGCCGCCTGCCGCTCCCGGACCTGCGCGCCCACTGGGAACCCTTGGGCGAAGCCGTGGCCCGCATGCGCGTCGGGCGGGTCATCCGCCAGGGCGGCTTTGACGGCCAGTACGGCGTGGTGCGCGTGTTCGCGCCCGAAGAACTGGCCGACGTGCGCGGCGGCGCGCTTTTGCCCGGCTTCCGGCCTGCGGGCCGCCCGCGCGCGGTCAAAACGGACGCCAAGGACGCGCTGCGCGGCCGTGAAAGCCAAAAAACGGCGCAGGCGGACGCAACGCAACAGGACGCCGCTGCGGCGCGGTCCGTCGCAGCCTCCCCCGCCGTGGCGGAGCCGTTGCCGCCGCCCGGCCCGGCATTTTCTCAGGAGCAGACCATGGCCCTGCGGGCCGGGCCAGGGCCGGTGCTTGTCCTGGCCGGGCCCGGCGCTGGCAAGACCCGTGTGCTGGTGGGCCGCTTGCAGTGGCTTCTGGAGCAGGGCGCGCGCGCTGCAGATCTGCTGGCCGTGACCTTTACCCGCCGCGCCGCCGCAGAGCTGCGCCAGCGTCTTGCCGCCGCCCTGCCGGAGCTGCCCACCTTGCCGCGCTGTGACACCCTGCACGGTCTGGCCTGGAGCCTCATGCGCGCGGAGCTGGGCGCGGCAGCCCCCACCCTGCTGGGCGAAGACGCGGCCCTGGGGCTGTTCCGCGCCGCCAATCCGGAGCTCACGGCCCGCGAAGCCCGCAATTTGTGGGCAGCCTGCGCGCTGGCGCGGGAAACGCACGCGCCTGCTGCGGGGGCCGCAGGCAGGCCCATGGACAATCCCGCAGACCGTATCCCTGCGGACGGCGGCGTTCTGAATCCTTCGCCAGACCTGGCCTGCGCTTTGGCCCGTTATACGGCGCGCAAAAAAGCCGCGTCGCCGGGATTTATAGACTATGCCGACCTGCTGGACTGGTGGCTGGAGCACGCCCGGCGTCTGCCGCAGGCGGAAAAACCCCGGCACGTGCTGGTGGATGAAGTGCAGGACCTTTCCCCCATGCAGCTGGAGCTTTTGCGGGCGCTTCTGCCCGCTGACGGTAAGGGTTTTTTTGGCATCGGCGATCCGGACCAGGCCATCTATGGCTTTCGGGGCGTGGCCGGGCAAAGTGAGGACAGTTTGCGGCGCATCTGGCCGGACGTGTCCGTATGCCGGCTGGGGCGGAGCTACCGGGCCAGCCAGCGCGTGCTGGACATGGCCCACGGCCTGCTGGGGGGCGCGGGCCGCTGCGGGCCGCTTCTGGCCGCGCGGGAGCTGACGGCGGAACTGCGCTTGTTCAGCGCGCCGGACGAAAAGGCCGAGGCCCGTTGGGTGGCCCAGCGCGTGCGCGCGCTTCTGGGGGCCACGGCCCACACCCTCATGGATCAAACGGGGAATGACGACATGGCGGGCCTGGCGGGCACGCTGACGCCTGCCGATATTGCCGTGCTGGTGCGCCTCAAGGCGCAGATGCCGCCCTTGCGTGCGGCCCTGGAACAGGCGGGCGTGCCCTGCGCCGCCCCCGCCGAAGACAGCTTCTGGCAGGATGCGGCCTGCGCCCGGCTGCTGGGCCTGCTGGCAACGCAGTATGGTTTTGCGTCCTGGCCCGTGCCGGCGGAACGGCACGGGGCCGACGCGCCCGAAGCCCTTGCTCTGCCCTGGGGGGCAGCGCCCCCCGCGCCGCAGGACATGCGCGCCTGGCTTGGGGCCCAGCCCTGGGCCGGGGAGCCCTGCCTGCAGGGTCGGGCCTGGCGGCAGCTGTGCCGCTTGTGGGCGCAGGCCGGTTCCTGGCCCGCCTTTTTTGCCCAACTGGCCTGGCTGCAGGAGGCGGAACTGGTGCGCGGCAAGGCCGAGCAGGTGCAGATACTGACCCTGCACGCCTCCAAGGGCTTGGAGTTCCAGGCGGTATTCCTGCCGGGCCTGGAGGACGGGCTGTTGCCCTTGCGTCGGGAGCGCCTGTTTGCCGCCCCTGACGCAGTCGCACGCCCCACGGCGCAGGGCGCGTCGGTTGCGGACCAGGCAGAGGACAACGCCCTGGCGGAAGAACGCCGCCTGCTCTATGTGGGCCTGACCCGCGCGGCCCGCATGCTCTGTGTGAGCCACTGCCGACAACGCGCCCTCTACGGCAAAGCTCTGTGCCTGCCGCCCTCGCCCTTTTTGGCCGATATCCGCCGCTTTTGCCGCGTCAGCGTGCTTACCCCGCACCGCCGCCAGCGGCAAAGCCCCCTTTCACTGTTGCCGGAATAGCGTACGTTGGGTGTGAGCACGGGCCAGCACCGCCGCGCCGGGCGCGCTTTCGGCCCTTTTTCTTTACCTCCGGCCCAAAAAACGGTATCGCCTGCTCATGAAAATGCGTCGTATGCTTAAAAAGAGCCTGCTCTGGCTGGTGGGTCTGCTGTTTGTGGGCGGCGTGCTCGGTACGGCCGCCGTGGCCATGCTGTTTTACTGGGCTTCGCGCGATCTGCCGGACCTCAACCGCCTGGCCGAGTACCAGCAGCCCCAGGCCACGGTCATTCTGGCCCGGGACAACTCCGTTTTGGGCACCCTGTACCATGAAAAACGTTACGTCATCGGCCTCAAGGACATGTCGCGCTATCTGCCCATGGCCTTTCTGGCGGCCGAGGACGACAGCTTCTACCAGCATATGGGCGTGGACCCGGTGGCCATTCTGCGCGCGGCCATCAACAACCTCCGCAAGGGTCGGCAGGGCGAGGGCGGCAGCACCATCACCCAGCAGCTCATCAAACAGCTGCTGCTTACCTCCGAGCGCAGTTACACCCGCAAGATGAAGGAAGCCATCCTGGCCTACAGGGTGGAGCAGGACTACACCAAGGACCAGATCCTCACTGTCTACCTCAACCAGATCTACCTGGGTGAACACGCCTACGGCGTGGAGGCTGCGGCCCGCACCTACTTCGGCAAACACGCGGCGGACATTACCCTGGCCGAGAGCGCGGTTATTGCCGGTCTGCCCAAGGCCCCCAGCACGTACAATCCCTTCCGCCGACCCGAAGAGGCCAAAACCCGGCAGATGTATGTACTGGGCCGTCTGCGCGATCTTAAATGGATTACGCCTGAAGAATACGCTCAGGCCGCTGCCGAGCCCCTGGTCTACTGGAGCATGCCCGAAGGCGTGGGCGGCGCGGCCCTTTGGTATCTGGAAGAAGCCCGGCGCCTGCTCATTGAATTTTTTACGGAGCAGAATCTTAAGGCTCTGGGCGTGGATACGCGCAAATACGGCGCGGACTACGTTTATGAGGCCGGACTTACAGTGCGCACGGCCATGGACCCGGTGCAGCAAGAGGCCGCCGGCGCGGCCCTGCGGCGCGGACTGGAAGAGCTGGACAAGCGCCAGGGCTGGCGCGGCCCCCTGCAAAAGCTGGATCCGACCGCGCAGCAGGCCTTTATCCAGGCCAGCGCCTTTACGCCTCTGGATCTGGCTGGTAACGGCTGGGTCAAGGCCCTGGTCACGGGTGTGGAGGCCCGCGAGGCCCGCGTGACCCTGGGGCGGGGCTATAGCGGGGTCATCCCCGTGGCGCAGATGTCCTGGGCGCGCAAACCCAATCCCAAGGTGGCCGGCGTTTACGCCCCGGCCGTCAAGGACGTCCGTCAGGTGCTTTCCCCCGGCGACGTGGTCTGGGTTTCGGCTGCGGACCTGACGCGGGCGGGCAAGGATGCCAAAGGCCGCAAAACGCAGATCTCCGAGCCCTTTGATCCCTCTCAGGTCCAAAAGGGCGCGCCTGTGACCCTGCGTCTGCAGCAGGAACCCGTGGTGCAGGGGGCGCTGGCTTCGGTGGAAGCCCGCAACGGCGACGTGGTGGCCCTTATCGGCGGCTACCAGTTTGGGGACAGCCACTTCAACCGTGCCACCCAGGCCCGGCGGCAGCCCGGCTCCAGCTTCAAACCCGTGGTCTACTCCACCGCTCTGGATTATGGCTTTACGGCCGCCTCCACCGTGCTGGACGCGCCCTTCGTCTATGTCAATCCTTATACCAACGAAGTCTGGCGGCCTTCCAACTACGAGCACAACTACAAGGGCGAGCTGCCCTTGCACACGGCCCTGGCTCTTTCGCGCAATACTTGTACCGTGCGGGTGGCGCAACAGGTGGGCATAGCCAACGTGGTGCAGCGGGCCAAGGCCCTGGGGCTGGAACCGCACTTTCCGCAGGAGCTGGCCATCAGCCTGGGCGCGGTGGCCGTTTCGCCCCTTAACCTGACCCAGGCCTATGCGGCTTTTGCCAATCAGGGGCTGGGCGTGCGCCCGCGCATCATCACCTCCATCACCGATTCCCGCGGGCGGGAACTTTACCGGCAGGACGTGGAGCACTGGCAGGCCGTCAGCCCGCAGAACGCCTATATTATGGCCACCTTGCTCAAGGAAGTGGTGAACCAGGGCACAGGCGGCCGGGCCAAGGTGGAAGGCCGCATTATTGCGGGCAAGACCGGCACCACCAACGACGAGCACGACGCCTGGTTTGTGGGCTTTTCGCCCTATCTGGTCACGGGCGTCTATGTGGGCTACGACCAGCTGCGCAGTCTGGGCCGCCTGGAGCAGGGCGGCCGCACGGCCGCGCCCATCTTTCGGTATTATCGCAGCACTATAGAACACCTCTACCCCAATGATGACTTTACCATGCCTGAGGGCATTGTCATGGCGGACGGGCTGGCCTTCAAGGCCGACGAACCCATGCAGGGCGCTTCGGCTACAGCGCCGGGCACCGAGGACGGCAGCGTGGTGGACACCTCTCAGGGGGGGGAAGATCTTATGCGGCAGATGTTCTAGAGCAGTTAGCGAATGAAATGAGCTAACTGCTCTGCAAGGATTTTCTTGAAAATCCTTGCCACGAAATGCGAGAAGGCAGGCTTTTGCCTGCCGTAAGCGAGCATTTCAAGTGTTAAATGCTCTAGGGACGCGACCCCCGCCCCGCGCCGTCCGCGCCCAACAGGCGGGGCTTCATCTCTGCCCCGGCGCTGCCCCGGAGTTAGGGCCTTGCCATGCTGCAATGTCCTGGCGGTTGTGCAAACAGCCGCCCGCCTGGAACACAAGCATAGCTCCAGCCGTTGCAATGCAGGGGCTTAGCCCGTTACAACGAAGGAAGTTAGGGGCAAAGGCAGCAGCGCTCTGCAGTTGCGCGGGTAAGCGCCGGAACGCGCGTGCCGGACCCTTTGAGAATGCCTATTCTCAAAGGGTTCCTGTTTCAATTCTGCCTTGTCCGGGAAAAAGTTCCCTTCCCCCCACAAGGCTTTCTTATTCCACCGGATGCCCGGCGGCGCGGTATTCGTTGAGCTTATTGCGCAGGGTGCGCACGGAGATACCGAGGAGTTCGGCGGCCTGGGTACGGTTGCCGGCGGTAACTTCCAGGCCTTTGAGGATCATGATGCGTTCCATTTCGTGGAGGGGGATGACCGGTCCGGCGGTGGCAGTGAGCGTTGCAGCGGCAGTGCCACCGGCTGCGGCGGAGGCTGCCGGGGCATCGGCCGTGGGGGTTGGGGATGGCGCCGGGGCTGCTGGGTCCGGCGCGGTTTCGTCTTCAAAGAGGGGCCAATCTTCGTCTTCGAGAAGGAAGTGGCGGGGCTCCAGGGGGCGGCCGTTGGCCAGGAGCACGGCGCGTTCCATGAGGTTCTGCAGTTCGCGCACATTGCCGGGAAAGTCGTAATTTTTGAGCCAGTCCACGGCGCTGGGGGCCAGGTCTGTGGCCGGGAGGGCGTATTCACGGATATAGAGATTGATGAAAAAGCGGGCCAGGTCCAGCACGTCGTCGCCACGCTGGTGCAGGGAGGGCAGGCGCAGGGGAATGACGTTAAGGCGGAAATAGAGATCCTGGCGAAATTTGCCCTGGGCGACCCATTCTTCGAGGTTGCGGTTGGTGGTGGCCAGCACGCGCACGTCAACTTTGAGGGTTTCCGTGCCGCCCACGCGGTCCACCTCGCCTTCCTGGAGCACGCGCAGGAGTTTGGCCTGCAGGGCCAGGTCCATTTCTGAAATTTCGTCCAGCAGCAGGGTGCCGCCGTCGGCCAGTTCAAACTTGCCGGGTTTGCGGGCAATGGCCCCGGTAAACGCGCCTTTTTCGTGGCCGAAGAGTTCGCTTTCCAGCAGGTGTTCGGGCAGGGCGGCGCAGTTGACGGCAACGAAGGGGCGGGCGGCGCGGGGGCTCATGGCGTGCAGGTAGCGGGCAAACATTTCTTTGCCTGTGCCGGAAGCGCCGGTAATGAGCACCGTTGCGCGGGATGGGGCCACCTGGCGGGCCAGCTGGAGCACGCGGCGGATGCTGGGGTGGTTGCCCACGATGCGCGGGCCCGCGCCCTGGGGGCAGACGGGCCTGCGGCCGCCCAGGGTGGAGGCGGCGGGGGCCGGTGCGGGCTGGCGGCGTGCGGCGCCGGCGGCGATTTTGACGCGCTCCACATCCAGGGGTTCCAGCCAGTAGTCGCGCGCGCCCAGGTTGAGCAGGCGTTCGGCCTCCTGAGGGCTGCCTTTGTCGGCCACCACGATGACCGGGGGAAAGTGCGGGTCTTCCGCGCCCACGGCCAGCAGGTCTTCCACACGAAAGCCCGGCAGGGTGGGGCGGGCGAAGATGATGCCCGGCCCGGATTTGCTGATGAAGGCCGACGCGCCCTTGAGATTTTCGGCAATGCCCAGTTCAAAGCCCGCGTCGCGTAACGCGGGGAAGATGCCGGTCACGGCCTGAGCGGGAGTGAGGAAGAGCAGACGTTGCGTGGCCATGCAATGCTGTGTATCGTGTCGCGCGCCACAATGCAACACGGGGTGCGCCGGGGCCGGCCGTTGCCGGGCGCAATGGCGGCGTGCGCACAAAAAGCCTCTGCCGCGCCCATACGTTCCGGCTGGGCGCGTTGTTGTAAAAACTCCTCTACATCCTTTATGTCCATACGTTATGAAAAATCCCCAAATTATCACGCTGTTTTCCGGCGGGCTGGACAGTCTGCTTACCGCCAAGCTGCTGGAACGTCAGGGTCTGACCGTGCGTTGCCTGCACTTCACGGCGCCTTTTTTCGGCAGTGCCGCATCCGTGCCGCACTGGCGGCAGGAATACGGTCTGGATATTGCGGTCCAGGACGTGAGCGAGGCCTTTGCGGCCCTGCTGCGGGCCTGGCCTGCGCACGGCTTCGGCAAGGTGCTCAACCCTTGTGTGGACTGCAAGATTCTGCTGCTGCGCGAGGCCCGCAAGTATATGGAGGCCGTGGGCGCGCAGGGTCTGGCCACGGGCGAGGTGCTGGGCCAGCGGCCCATGTCCCAGCGGCGGGACACGCTCAACGTGATTCTGCGCGACGCGGCGGTCAGGGATGTGCTGCTGCGACCTTTGAGCGCCCTGCATCTGCCGCCTACGCCCCTGGAAGAAAGCGGCCTGGTAGACCGGGACCGGCTGCTGGGCATCTGGGGACGCGGCCGGCAGGACCAGCTGGCGCTGGCGCGAGAGATGGGCATCAGGGAAGTGCCTACCCCCGGCGGCGGCTGCCGCCTGACGGAACGGGAAAATGCCCGCCGCTACTGGCAGGTGCTTACGCTGACGGACGCGCCCACGGGCGCGGACTTTGCCCTGGCCAACCTGGGGCGGCAGTTCTGGCACAGAACGGCAGAAGCGGCCTACTGGCTGTGCGTGGGGCGCAACAGCGCGGATAATGAAAAGCTGGCCGCGGCGGCTCGGCCGGGGGATCTGCTTTTGCGGCTGCGCGACCTGCCTGGTCCGTTGGCCCTGGCCCGCAAGGGCGCGATCTGGCCCTTGCCCGTGCTGGAATCGGCCGCGGCCCACGCAGCCTCTTACGCGCCCAAGGCTATGGCCCTGGGCGGGGCGGTGGCGGTGCGCCTTGTGCCGGACGGCGTGAGGGGGGATCTGCAAATCACGCCCGCCCGCCAAGAGGACGCCTGGGGTGAACCCGCCTGGGAGACGGTCAAGGCCGCCGTCAAGGCAGCGGCGCGGGCCAGAACCGCATGTGCGGACTGATCCATCCGCAGCAGGCCCTTCTTGCAGTACAGCGGCGACACGGCGTTGTTGCTGGTTCGTCACAGATTGCAACAAGTTGCGTATCTTTTGATGACGATGGTGCAGTGCGCTTTACAAATTTTGTGTATGACGCTATAGAGTTTCATTGTGTTGAAGACCATTCCGCGGCCCCCAGCGGCATCCGCCGGAGGAGTATATGGATCACAAGGATTTGGAGTATTTTCGCAAGCTGCTCACCGGGATGCTGGAAGAAGCCCAGCAAAAGGGCGACAGCACCCTTGAAGAACTGACCGACAGTAACGAGGTCTTTGCCGACCCCGCGGACCGTGCCACGGCGGAATCCGACAGGGCCTTTACCCTGCGCATTCGCGACCGGGAGCGCCGCCTGATCCGCAAAATCCAGGCCGCCATCACCCGCATTGACGATGGCACCTATGGTATTTGCGAAGAATGCGGCGATGATATCAGCATCGCCCGGCTCAAGGCCCGCCCCGTGACCCGCTTGTGCATCAACTGTAAAGCCAAACAGGAAGAAGACGAGCATCTGCGCGGCGATTAGCCGGGCCTCCCGGTTGGGGCCGTTGTGCCCGCCGCGTTTTGGGACCAGCGCATCCCGGCCCCGACCTTTGTTGCCAGCACCAGCCTCAGACCGCCGTCGCTGCTTTTCAGGAGCACGGCGGCGGCTTTTTTACGGGAGGCGTTATGGATGCCCACCTTTTTCGCCGTTGTTGCGATGCCCTGACGCCTCTGCTGCAGGGCGCGCGTCTGGAAAAACTGCAGGAGCCCGCGCCGGGCCTGCTGGCCCTGACCTTTTTTGGCGGCGGGCGCAAGCGCCTTCTTTGTTTGCGGCACGGCCGCAAAGACCCTTTTCTTTTTGTTACTGAACAGCGCCTTACGGCCGGCATTGCGCCTTCGGCGGCGGTCATGCGCCTGCGCAAATACGCGGCAGGCCGTCGGGTGGCGGCCTGTGTGCCGTGTTACTGGGCGCGCCAGCTCTGGCTTTTGCCCGCCGGATCGGGCAGTGCAAGCCTGCCCTGGCTGGTGCTGGATTTGCGCGAAGGCCCCGGCCTACGCTTTCTTGCCCCTGACGCCACGCCAGAGGAAGAGCGCCCCGCCTGGCCCGAACCGCAGGAGCTTGCCGCCGCCCTGCAGGACTGGCGCAGCTGGCCCGTGCTCACTCCGGCGCTGCGCCGCACCCTGGCCCTGCTGGAGCCGCCGGAACAGTGGGCCTTGCTGGAAGACCTGCGACAGGGGGGCGGCGATATTTTTCTTTACGCTCTGGCAGGGGGCCCTTGCCGCGCCGTCAGCGCCTGGCCCCTGCCCGCGCCCTTGCGGGAGGGCCTGCGCATGGCGGCGGAGGCCGCGCAAGCCAGAGCGGTGACGGAGCAGGGCGGGGACGATATTTTGCCCCTTCTGGAGCGCGCGGGCGCGGACTTAGTGCTGGCGCGCCTGGCCGCGGACGCCGCCAAAGAAGCGGACCGGCCTCTGAGCCGCCGTGAAACCAAACTACGCCGCCTGCTGGATAAACTTCGGGAAGAAGAGGCGCGCCTTACGGGCATGTGTGCCGCCGGGGCCGACGCGCTGGCCCTGCAGGCCGAACTCTGGCGCTGGCCGGCGGATCTGCGCGCGCCCAGCGTAAAGGTAAGCGCCGGAGCCCACGGCCCAGCCAGAGAAATAGCCCTGGACCCGCGCTACAGCGTACGGGAAGCCATGACCCGGTTTTTTCATACGGCTGCAAGGGGCAAGCGGGGCCTGGTCCATCTGGGCGAACGCCGCGCCGCCCTGGAGGCAGAATTGGCCGCCCTGCGGGCCGCGCGCGGTCTGGGCCTGCCCGTCAGCGCCCCCGCCAGTGCGGGCGCAAGTGCGGATGTGGCCGGCCTGGCGGCGGCCGCTCCCAGAAACGTTCAGGTCTTTGTGAGTGAGGACGGCTTTGTGCTGCTGCGCGGGCGCGACGCCAAGGGCAACCTGGCCGCCCGCAAGCTGGCCGCGCCGCACGACATCTGGCTGCACGCGGAAAACGGTCCCGGCGCGCACGTCATTATCCGCCGGGCCCACGCCGGGCAGGAGGTGCCTGCGCGTACCCTGGATCAGGCCGGTTCTCTGGCTGCGGGCAAAAGCTGGCAGAAGGATGCGGCCCGCGCCCGCATCCAGTACGCTGAAGTGCGCCACGTCAAGCCTTTGCGCCGCGCTCCGGCGGGCACCGTGCGGGTGGATAAGGTGCTGGCCTCGCGCGAGGTGCCCGTGGACCCTGGCCTGGAAACCCAGCTTTTGCCGCAAGCCGTCCGCTAGAGCATTTACCACTTGAAATGCTCGCTTACGGCAGGCAAAAGCCTGCCTTCTCGCATTTTGTGGCAAGGATTTTCAAGAAAATCCTTGCAGAGCAGTTAGCTCATTTCATTCGCTAACTGCTCTAGCGCAGAGGACCGTTGCGAAGATATCTTCTCAAAGGTTACGGCGCGCTCGTTACGGCGCAGAGCTGCGCAGATGACGTGTGCTGACGCCTCCGCAGCGGGCGGTTGTCGGCGCGCCGTCGCCAGGGCATTGGCGGCATAGAACAGTTCTGCTTAATACTCCCGGTACGGCCGCTCTTCACTGAGCGGCAGACCCAGCCGCCGGGCGTCCTTTTCAAGGCTGGGGTCCACCCAGAAGGCTTTTTGCTGTACAAAGCTCAGCACTTCAAACTCCGGGGTGTCCACGGGGCGGGAATAGTAGTAGCCTTGGGCGCAGTTGCAACCGCTGTTGAGGAGAAAACGGGCGTGCTCCAGCGTTTCCACGCCTTCGGCCACCACGCGCATTTGCAGGTCGCGGGCCAGGGCGATGGTGTTGCGGGCCACAATCTGGCCGCGTTCGTTGTCCGTGCCGTCGCTGATGAAGGTGCGGTCGAGTTTGACGATGTTGAAGGGCAGGTCGCGCATAGTGCTCAGGGAGGAGTAGCCTGTGCCGAAATCGTCCATGGAAAAGACAAAACCCGCGGCCTGCAGTTCGTACATAAGGCGGATCAGGGCGGTTTCATTGGCAAAGAAGGCGCTTTCGGTCAGTTCCAGTTCCAGCAGGTGGTGGGGCAGGTGGTAGGAGTCCACAAGGTTGATGATTTTGCTGGGCAGGTCGGCGTCGTTAAAGTGCAGGCGCGAAACGTTGACCGAAACGGGCATGGGCTGGTAGCCCTTGTCCAGCCAGCTGCGCAGTGTGCGGCAGGTCTGGTCCCAGATATATTCGTCCAGCCGTACAATAAAGCCGTTGCGTTCAAACAGGGGGACGAAGCGGCCGGGCAGGATGAGGCCGTCAGTAGGGTGGGCCCAGCGCACCAGGGCTTCGGCCCCGATGATGCGCCCGCTGGAAATTTCCACCTTGGGCTGGAGATAGAGCTTGAATTGCTGTTTTTCCAGTGCGGCGTACATCTGGTCGGTAATATAGGTTTCGTCGTGCAGTCGTTTGCGCAGGGCGTCGTCGTAAAAGGCAAAGCTGCTGAGGTCGCTGCCCTTGACGGTTTTTTGCGCCAGGTAGGCCCAGTCGCAGAGCACATGGGCCGGGGTGCGGCGGTTTTCTACCTGGCAGACGCCGAAAAAGAGCTTGACCCGGAACGTTTCTGAATAGTGTTCCAGACGACGGGACAAAGACTGCATGAAGCGCAGCAGCCGGTCCGTGTCGCCCGTGAGGCAGGCGGCAAAGACATCCGCAGTGAGCCGGGCAAAGATCTCCCGTTCCGGGTCCAGGCGTTGGCGCACCAGGCGGGCGATAACCCGCAGCAGCCGGTTGCCTTCTTCCAGGCCAAAGGCCTCGTTAAGGGCCTTGAAGCCCGCCACGTCGAAGCGCAGCACGGCGTAGGGATTTTCAGGATTTTTTTTGAGGAGGCTTTCCACCTTTTCAAAAAAGGTCTGGGTGTTGTAGGCGCCGGTAAGGGGGTCCAGCTCCGCCCGCTGGCGCAGGGCCTGTTCCGAACGGGTGATGGCGTCCACATCATTGAGCGTGCCGATGTAGCGGTCGCCGGGTTCGCCGTCGGCCAGGGCCGTGTAGGTCACCTTGCACCAGATGAACTGGCCGTCGCGTCGCCGCAGGCGCACAGTGGTTTCGCCGGATTTGACGCCCAGGGCCAGCCGTGAAAGACAGGCGTCCATGGCCGCGTTGTCGCCGGCAAAGAGCACGCCGTCTTCGCGCCAGACCTCAAAGGGAATGCGGCCGTCGTAGTTGCCGGCCAGCAGCTCCGGGATGCGGTGGCTCAGGTAGTTGAGCTCCGTGCCGCGCCATTCAAAGACCAGGGTGCGGGTGTGGTCCACTACAGCCTTGTAGCGCAGGCTGTCCAGCTTTTGCTGCTGGAGAGTTTCGTTCTCGCGCTGCAGTACGGCGGCCCGTTTGCGTTCCTCCACATCCTCCACCCCCACCAGAAAGAGCGGCTGCGCTTCATTGGGCGGCTGCAGGCGAAAAAGCATCACCTGGGCCCAGCGGTAGCCGCMTGTTGTGCATTTTTTGCGCACATCGGCGCTCACAAAGCCGCGTTTTTCATCTATTCTGTCCAAGGTCTCAGGGTTGAACAGGGCGATAAAGGCGGCGCGGTCGTCAGGGTGGACGTAGTTGGCGCTGACGTCGTCCAACAGGGCGGTAAGGCCTTTGTTTATGGCAGGGGTTTCAAAAACATTGGTGCTTCGGTAGAGCTCGCGGCATTGGTCGCGCGCAAAGTCCAGCACGAAGATTTCGTCGTATACGCTGCGCAACACGCCAGCGTAGCAGTGCGAGGTCATGTTTTGGGCGGTAAGACAAGGCATGGTTGGCGCCTTGCTGCCGCAAGGGAGGGATTCGTCAGCCTGGGTTTTCATGCTGCGGGTTTACCTTTTTGCGCTGTGACGTCGGAACCGAAAAACGGCGAACAGCGCGGCGTGGGGGCAGGTATTCGCCCCACAGGAGCGACGGTGCGCAGGAGGTTCCGACATGCCGCTATGGGAATCAAAGTACTCTACTATCACCAAGCCCGCCGCTTGGCAAACTCTTGCGGTTCAGAGCCCCGGTCCGAAGCGTGCGCCGGCGGCCGCCAACGCGGACGGACGCCACCAGAGCACGGGGGCTGCCCTTTGCGCTTTTTCATTAAGAGCGAGCAGCGCGCCGGAGTGCGTCCCGGCAGGGTGACAAGGGCGCGCGGGCTCTGTACAGTGCCCCCATGACTATTCTTCGTCCTTCACGTCCGTTGCAGGTCTGGTCCCTGAGCCTGGGCTGTCCCAAAAACAGGGTGGACAGCGAACGCTTGCTGGGTTCTCTGGGCGTGCCCATTGCCCATGCCGCCCATATGGGGCGCGCGCGCCTGGTTTTTATTAACACTTGCGGCTTTATCGCCCCGGCCGTGCGCGAATCCGTGCGGGCGGTGCTGGACGCCGCCCAATGTTTGGGCCGCTGCAAGCGCAAGCCCCTGCTGGCCGTGGGCGGCTGTATGGTGGGCCGCTACGGCGCGGCCGAGCTGGCCAGGGAACTGCCGGAGGTGGACCTTTGGCTGCCCACGGCAGATCTGCCCCGCTGGCCCGCCCTGCTGGCGCAGGCCTTGCATCTGCCGCCGCCCCCGGCGGATCCGCCCGGCGGGGGGCGGCTGCTTTCCACCGGGCCTTCTTACGCCTGGCTCAAGGTGGGAGAAGGCTGCCGCCACCGTTGCGCCTTCTGCACCATTCCGTCCATCCGCGGCGGGCTCAAATCCCTGCCGGCGGAACGCATTGAGGCCGAGGCCCGTGTTTTGCTGGGGCAGGGCGTGCGGGAGCTGGACCTGGTGGCTCAGGATCTGACCTCTTGGGGGCTGGATCTGGGTATCAAGGACGGCCTTCCCCGGCTGCTGGAGCGTCTGGCCGGGCTGGACGGCCTGGCCTGGCTGCGGCTGCTCTACCTCTATCCCACCGGGGTGACCCGCGAGCTTCTGCGCCTGCTGCGGCAATGGGGCGCGCCCCTGCTGCCCTATCTGGATATTCCTCTGCAGCACGCCCACCCCCAGGTGCTGGCGCGCATGGGCCGCCCTTTTGCCCAGGATCCGCAGCGTGTGTTGGATCTGGTGCGGGAAGAGCTGCCCGAAGCTGTGCTGCGCACGACCTTTATCGTAGGCTACCCCGGCGAGAGCGCGGCGCAGTTTGAAGCCCTGTGCCGTTTTGTGGAAAAAAATCGTCTGCAGCATGTGGGGGTTTTTGCCTATCAGGCAGAAGAGGGCACCCCGGCCGCCCAACTGTCGGAGCAGGTGCCCATGCCCCTGCGCGAGGAGCGTCGTGCGGCGCTTATGGAAATTCAGGCCGACATCAGCGCGGAGCTTTTGGCCGCCCATGTGGGCGCGCGCCTGCCCGTGCTGGTGGACGCCCCCCATCCGGAATGGCCGGGCCTGCACCGGGGCCGGGTCTGGTTTCAGGCTCCGGAGGCGGACGGCATTACCTATGTGAGCGGCCCCGGCGTGCGGCCGGGCGCGTTGCTGCCTTGCGATATTGTGGAAAGTGCGGCCTACGACCTGACGGCCCTGGCCTGACCCCCGGCATATCCCCGAAGGGCGGAAGCCTTCGGGGATATGTGAGGTCGCGAGCGGCGTGCGTCCTCAGCCCGCCAGGAGCTGGGGCGTGGAAAAACGCCCCTAGCCGCCGATAAGCTGCATAGCCATCTGCGGCATGCTGTTGGCCTGCGAAAGCATGGCCACAGCGGACTGGGTGAGGATCTGATTACGCACGAAGTTCGTCATTTCCGTGGCCACGTCCACATCGGAAATGCGCGATTCCGCCGCCTGCAGGTTTTCTGCCTGGGTAGTCAGGTTGCTGATGGTGTTTTCCAGCCGGTTCTGCAAAGCGCCCAAAT